>JBBSMV010000131.1:0-8639 GCA_038232975.1 Rhodothermales bacterium | reverse complement strand
GGCCGAGTGCGCCGCCGCGCTCCGGTGGGTCCAGCGCCCGCCCGTCGCCGAGCAGTGGCTCGTCGTCGCGCGGCTCGTCGCGCTCCGGCGGTAGCTCGCGCCGGGGTGGCGGCGACTAAGGCAGTAGACCAGCCTGATTTCGCTCTGCCGGAGGAGGCCCGTGCGCCCCGTGCGGGCCTCTCCTGTGTCCGACCCATACGGTCGCCCCACCCTGAACGACACTAACCAGCCTGATTCCATGAGCATTCGCCTCTTTCTTGCCACGGTCCTCGCGGCGACCGCCGCTGTGCTCCCGGCGCGGGCGCAGACGGGTGAGGACGTGCTCCGCTACAGCCAGCGCTTCCCCGCCGTGGACGCCCGCATGACCGGGATGGCCGGAGCCGCCGTCGCCGGCATCGGCGATTGGGGCGCGGCCTATGCCAACCCCGCCGGCCTCGGCCTCGTCCGGCGCTCGCACGCCGTCGGGTCGCTCGGCGGGAGCACGCTCGAGAGCGACGCCGCGTACTTCGGCGAGACCACGACGGCCACGGCCTCGCGCGCCACGCTCGGCAGCGCGGCCTACGTCGGCGTCGTCCCGGTGCGGCGCGGCACGCTCGTCTTCGGCGTCGGCTACAACCAGACGGCCGGGTTCGGCCGCGAGCTGTCGTTCGCCGGGTTCAACCCGAACGCCGAGTTCGACGGCGGCGCGCTCGGCCTCGACCAGGTCGGTGACCTCTTCGAGGAGGGCGAGCGCGGCGAGCTGTCGCTCGTCGGGGCCGTCGAGGTCGCGCCGAACGTGCTGGCCGGGCTGTCGGTGAATCTGGCCGGCGGGCAGTACCAGTTCGAGCAGTTCCTCGACGAGCGCGACCGCAGCGGCGCGCTCGTCTTCCGCGACGACCAGGTGCTCGAAGCCGAGCTGGCCGGGGCGAACCTCCGCGCCGGCCTCACTGCCGAGGTCTCGCCCGGCGTCCGCCTCGGCCTCGCCGCCGAGACGCCGACCTACCTCCGCGTCGAGGAGTCGTTCGACCTGGGCGGCGGCTCCGACGCCTTCGACTACGCGATCACGACGCCGTGGCGGCTCGCGGGCGGCATCGCCTACGAGGCGGCGGGCTTCCTGCTCGCAGCCGACATCGAGTTCGTGGATTGGTCCCAAGCCCGGCTTCGCCCCAGCGAGGACTTCCTCGATCCCAACCTCGACCTGCGCCGGAGCTACAGCGAGGTCTTCAACACGCGCTTCGGCGCGGAGTACGACCTCGGCCCGTGGGCCGTCCGCGCCGGGGCCGCCTTCCAGCCGGACCCGCTCCGCGCCGAGTTCGACCGGCTCGGCCTCGACCCTTCGGCAGGCTCAGGGCAGGCGCTCGACCGCCTCCGCTCGACCTACACGGTTGGCTTCAGCCTGGAGACGCTGGACCGGATCGCGCTCGACGTGGCCTACGCCTACACCGGGTTCGAGGACCGGCTCGTCCTCTACAGCGTCGAGAACACGGACGGGTTCCTGGACGAGCCGGTCGTGAACGAGGACGTGGTCCGCAACCGCTTCCTCGTCGGCGTCCGCGTGGATCTGTGATTCGTGAAACGTGATGCGTGAGGGTGCCGACAGCAAAAAGTCTGCTTCGGGCACCCTTACGTTTTATGCCTTACGTTTTTTATCTCACGCTTCCGCCGGCAGCGGCGCGGCGTTCCAGTCCGGCAGCGTCGGCGGAGTCGGGCGGAGGCCGGGCAGACGGCCGAGTGCCGCGTGGACAACGCCCATTCCGGCGAGCATCAACACGGCGCTCGGCACGGAGGCGAAGGCGACGGTCTGGAGCAGCAGGAACGCAATCGCCGCCGGAATCGAGAGGACGAGCGGGACGAAGCGCTCGGCCAGCGAGAAGCGGTCCGAGCGCCGCGAGAACGGCGGGCGGCGGTGCGCCAGCGCCTGCACCCGCGTCACGAGCGCGCACGCCCCGAGCCAGAACCCGGCGTGGAGGAGCGCGTGGCCGAGCGGCATTGAGAGGCTGAGCAGGAGCGCGAGCGCGACGTGGAGCGGGACCAGCACCCGCGCCACGAGGGCCGCCTGCGCCCCGACCTGCATCGCCCGCCCGCTCCGCAACGGGAGCGCATCGAGGAGCCACGCCGCCTGCTCATTGGCCGAGAACTGGACGGCCTGCACGAGCGTCTGCGCGCTGAAGAGTAGCACGACGAGGACCGAGAGGTGCATCTGCACAGCCGGCTGCACGAGGACGTGCTGCGCGCCCCACGCGAAGAGGTCGCCCAGCCCGTCGTTCCACCAGCCGAAGGCGGCGAAGAGGAGCGCCAGCAGCGCCGCCGGCCACACCCGCCCGCGCACGAGCCGGTCGGCCCGGAGCGCGGCCACGGTGAAGCCGAACGCGGCGCGGGCCTCGGGCGCGCGGACCACGAGCCGCTCCCACCGATTCGGGGCGAGGCGGGGCGTGCGCCACCCGCTCCCGGTGGCCTCGCTGTCGGCGGTGCGCCGGAAGAGCGCGAAGTAGCGCCGGGGAAAGGCCAGGCCGAAGCAGACGGCGAGGCCGGCGGCGAGCGCGGCGAGGCCGAGTGTTGCGCCGTTCGCGCCCTCGGCGAGCCAGAGGCCGTCGAGGAGCCAGCGCGCCGGCCACCACGGGGCCTCGGCCGAGAGCGCCGCCTGCGTCCCGATCCACTGGTAGCCGAGCACGAGCGCGCCCACGAGACCCGCCCGCCCGACGGTGAGCGCCGGCTTCAGCGCGCGCGGCGGGAGCGCGAGCGTCAGCCCCCACACCGCCGCGAGCACGGCAAACACGATCCCGAAGACGGCTCCGACGAGGAGCACGCCCGCCGCGATTCCGGTCCCAATCCCACTCGCCCAGCCGACGAGCGCGGCGAGCGGCACCGCCGTCGAGACGCCCACGAGCAGCGCGAAGAGCCAGACGCCCGCGAGGCGGGCCGCGTAGTGCGTCGCCTCCGACGCCGGCAGCGTCAGCGCCCAGGCGTGGTCGCGCGGCCGCCCCATCAGATCGTCGTAGGTGCCGACCACGGCGAACGCCGCCAGGACCGTGGCGAACGACAGCCCGGCGAAGAGCACCGCCTCGGTGTCGGCGGCGTGGGGCTTGAGCGAGAGGGCGAGCACGAGCGACGAGAAGCCGTAGGAGATCACCGTCAGGACCGCGCGCGAGGACTGCGCCGCCCCGGTCTTGGGATGCCGCAGGTCCAGCCGAAGCTGGGCCTGGACGAGCGCGCGGACTTGGTCCCAGTTGACGGCCACGGTGAGGAGTCGGGAGTCGGGAGTCGGGAGTCGGGAGTTGGGAGTCGGGAGTCGGGAGTCGGGAGTCGGGAGTCGGGAATAAGCTGGGAAAGGTACCGAGGCCGTCGCGCCCGCTCTTTCTGGCCTCTGCCTACTGTCCGCTGTCTTCTGTCCCCCGGCGCTCGCGCATGAGCGCGCGGTAGGCCTCGGCGGCGCGGTTGTGCTCACCGAGGGTCCGGCTGAAGGTGTGGGTTCCGTCGCCCGTCGCCACGAAGTAGAGGTAGTCGTGCGCCTCCCCTTCGAGCACGGCGCGGACCGAGGACTCGGACGGGTTGGTGATCGGGCCGGGCGGGAGGCCGTCGGTGAGGTAGGTGTTGTAGGCGTCGGGGAACCCGTAGTCTTCGTAGAGGAGGCGGCGCATCCGGCCGCCTTCGCGCCGCATGAGGGCGTACTGCACGGTCGGGTCGGCCTGAAGGCGCATCCGGCCCGCGCGCGTCCGGCCGAGCAAGCGGTTCAGGTAGACCCCGGCGATTCGGGGCCGCTCCTCCGGCTGCCGCGCCTCCCACTCAACGATTGAAGCGAGTGTCAGCACCTCGTCCTGGGAGAGGCCGAGCGCGTCGGCCTTGCGCTGCATGTCGTCCGTCCAGAAGCGGTCCCACTCGCTCTTCAGCCGGCGGACGGCCCCGCGCGCGTCCGTCGTCCAGTAGATGTCGAACGAGTTGGGCCGCATATACCCGAAGAGGTGGGTCGTGTCGGTCCCGAGGTCGGCGGCAAAGGCCGGGTCGCGGAGCGCCGCGCGGACGGCGGCCGAGTCCGCGTTGAGGTCGCGGCGGAGGACGGCGGCCAGGACGCCGGGGCGCGTGCCGGGCGGGACGGTGACACGGACGGGGTCCTGCCGGCCTGCCCTGATCTTGCGGAGCAGGTCCCAGTTGCTCGCGCCGTCCTCGAAGCGGTAGTAGCCCGGCTTGAGCTGCCGCCCCCAGCCCGTCACCGTCGCCGCCCACTCGAACGACGTCCGCGAGGCGAGCAGCCCCGCGCTCCCGAGCGAGTCGGCGACGGTCTCGAAGGACGAGCCGGCCGGCAGCTTGGCCCCGCGGAATCCGTCGTAGTCGGGCGTGTTCGGCATGAAGAGGAGCCAGTAGACGGCGAGGGCAGCGAGCAGCCCGAGCGCGAGCGCGGCGAGGAGGAGGCGGACGAGGAGCTTCATCGAGGGCGGGTGACGGGCGGGGGCGAAACCACAGCCACACGTCCCGAGCACGGCGTGGGTTTCCCTTCGCAGAAACCCTGCCGACCGGCTCGGACGGCCCGGAGGCGGCGCGGCGCGTTCCACAGCGGGCCAGGTGAAAGCCCCGCCGCGCCCCTGTGTATCACGCTGAGACAGCGGGACTGGAGGGTGGGAAAAGCTAGACGAGGTACCGAGATGGTCGTGCAGCGCTTCGTAGGGACGCAAGGCCTTGCGCCCTGGTCGGGAAGGCTTGCGCCCTGGTCGGGGAGGCTAACGCCTACCGAAGCGTGTCACCCGCCGGGTGTCCTCCCTCCTCAGACCGCCAGATTCGGCACGGCCGAGAGCGCGAGCGGACTCTCGATCCCGGCGGCCCACTTGAAATGCCCCGTCACCGCGATCATCGCCGCGTTGTCCACCGAGTAGGCCGGCTTCGGGATGAACAGCCTCAGCCCGTCGGCCTCGGCCATCGCCTCGGCCTCGCGCCGGAGCTGCCGGTTCGCCGACACGCCGCCGACGACCGCCACAGCCCCGACCTTCGTCGCCCGCGCCGCGTCCCGCAGCGCGCCGACGAGCACCTCCACGACCGCCGTCTGGAACGATGCCGCGAGGTCGGGCAGGTGGTCCGCCAGGAGGGTCTCGCGCTCGGCGTCGGAGAAGCGGTTCAGGTAGTAGAGCACCGCCGTCTTGATCCCGCTGAACGAGAAGTCGAATGGGCCGTCTGCGCCGCCGAGCCGGGTGCGAGGGAAGTCCTGGAATGCTGGGTCGCCGCGCTCAGCGAGGCGGTCAATGGCGGGGCCGCCGGGATAGCCGAGGCCGAGCATCTTCGCCACCTTGTCGAAGGCCTCGCCCGCCGCGTCGTCGCGCGTCGTCCCGAGGACCTCGTGCCGGAAGCCCTTGCGGACGAGCACGAGCTGCGTGTGCCCGCCCGAGACCGTCAGGCAGAGGTAGGGGAACGGCGGGTGCGGCCGCTCGATGAAGACCGAGTAGAGGTGCCCTTCGAGGTGGTTGACCCCGACGAGCGGAACCCCCAGCCCGAGCGCGAGCGCCTTCGCAAACGACAGACCGACGAGCAGCGACCCCGCCAGGCCCGGCCCGTAGGTCACCGCCACGGCGTCGAGGTCTCGCTTCCCGACGCCCGCCTCGGCCAGCGCCGCCTCCACGACCGGCACGATGAGCCGCTGGTGCGCCCGGCTCGCCAGCTCCGGCACGACGCCGCCGAAGTCCTCATGGACCGGCTGGCTCGCCACCACGCTCGCGCGCAGCGCGCCGCCGGCCACGACCGCCGCCGCCGTGTCGTCGCACGACGATTCGATGCCGAGCAGGACGGGGGACGAAGCAGCCATGAGGAGACGGGGGACGGAAGCGGAAAATAACGCCTCTTGCTTGCGCGAGAGACGAGGATGGTTGTACGCAGCTGTAAAGTTGCTACACGTAGCGAGCGTCTGCTGTGATGGCGGGGAAACCACTAGCGAAGGGTTGACCGGCCCCCGTTCTTCGTACCAGAAGCGCACGAAGAGCGGGAGAACTGAGTCTCACCCTTCCGGCCCTATACCGTTGCTTGAGAATACTGCCTTTGCTTGAGAATACTGCCTTCTCGCCGGCTAAAAGGTGAGGGTGAGGTGAACCTCGATGCGGGGTTTTGCGTGAAGAGACGGGGCCGACCTTTCCTCACCCGCTACCCGTCTGATGAAACCCATCCACCACGTTCTGATCGGCGGTGCCGGCGGCACCGATGCCGTCGCCGACGCCGGCCTCCTCGTGCTCCGGTCGCTGGCCGGCCTCTCGCTCGCCCTTGCCCACGGGCTGGGCAAGATCCCGCCGTCGCCCGGCTTCGTTGAAGCGACCGCCGGCCTCGGCTTCCCGGCTCCGGGGCTGTTCGCGTGGGCTGCGGGGTTGGCCGAGTTTGGGGGCGGGCTGTGCCTCGCCGTCGGACTGCTGACCCGGCCTGCGGCGTTCTTCGTGCTCTTCACGATGGGCGTTGCCTTCTTCCTCCAGCACGGCGCGGACCCCTTCGCGGTTAAGGAGCTAGCCCTCGTCTTCGGGGCTGTCGCCCTCGCGCTGCTCTTCACCGGCGCGGGCCGCTTCAGCCTCGACGCGCTCCTGCGCAACCGGGCGCGGCACCGCACCGTCAGCCGCTACGCGCGCTGAGGCTGCGCGCCGGCTGAGGCGGGGTCAGCGCGCGAGGGTGATGCGCCGGGTCTCGGAGAAGCCCTCGCCGCTGGCGCGGACGACGTACAGCCCCGCCGGGAGCGTGCGCGCGCGGAACGTGAAGTGGTGCTCGACGCCGCCTGCGAGCGGCCCGTCGTGGAGCGTCGCCACGCGACGGCCGAGCAGGTCGAAGACCTCGACGCGGGCCGGGCCGGAAGCCGGGACGCTCAGCGAGAACGAGGTCGAGGTCGTGAACGGGTTCGGGCTGGCCGCCGTGAGGACGGGGGCTGCGAGCGGAGCCGCGCCGTCGTCCGCGCCGGTGGCGAATGACTGCGAGAACATAATCGTCCGCTCAGCCTCGATGTACTCGAAGCGGGGGTCCGAGGCGTAGGTGGCGATGGCGTCCTCGAGCGTCATCCCGGAGATTTCCCAGAGGTAGGAGTTGTAGAAGGCGTTGTACTCGAGAACCTCCACGTTCAGCGCCTCCACGACATTCTGCACGTCGCCGAGCGTGACCCCCGCGGCCAAGTCAACGTAGAGCCGGCCGCCGAGGTACTGCGGCGCGGTGAGCGACGCCGTGGCAGGGAAACGGTTGAAGTCGAAGACCGCCGTGATGGTTTGCTCGCCGCTCGCGGCCGGGACGCCGTGCTCGCTCGGGACAATCTCCCACACCCAGGTCCGCGAAGAGTGCGGTGCGAAATCGATCCGGACTACGTCGGCCGTGCACCGGGTGATGCTGGGGAGTGGGCCGAACTCGATCAGGACTTGGCAGCTCCCACTGCCTGCCTCCAGCGTAAGCGGCTCATCGCTTTCGTTGGAGATCGTGTAGCGAAACAGGATCGTCTCGCCGTAGGCGTATTCAGCCTGGTCGGTCTCAGCGGAGGAGACGATCCCGTCCTGCGCCAGGGCAGCGGAGGCGAGCAAGAGGATCGGGAGCAGTAGCAGTCGTCGCATAGCAGCAGGGTTTGAGAGGGAGGGAACCGATCCTAATTAAACACAAAAAGCCGGCCCGTGCAAATATGAATGTCTATCCGCCGAAGCCCTGGAGCATCTCGAAGAACGCACCGATCCCGAGGCCGCTCGCGCCGGTGCGGAGCCGGAGCGTGCAGAGCAGGTCTATCAAGAGCATCTGCGCGGCGTGGATCGGGACGGCGATCCAGAACGAGCGGCACCGCCAGACGAGCGCGCCGAGGGCGAGGCCGCCGAGGACCGAGAGGTACGCCTCGGCCGGCGGCTTGCTTACGTGCAGGATCGCAAACGGCACCGTCTGCACCACAATCGCCAGCAGCCCGAAGGCCGGAGCCGTGCCGAAGAGGACGAACCCGCGCCAGAGGTACTCCCACCCGATCCAGTAGAAGACGTAGAGCAGCTCGTAGAGCACGAACGTCTGCCAGTCGTAGGCGGCGAGGCGGAGGTGCGGGTACTGCGCCTGGAACGCCGGGTCCGCCGAGAGCACCCACGTCCCGGCGGCCACGAGCGGGAGGTACAGCCCGGCGACGAGCGACGCCAGCCGCCAGTCGCCCAGCCCGAGGCCGATCTCGGCCGGCCGGCGCTTGAAGACGACTGTCAGGAGGACGACCGGGACGACGAACCCCAGCAGCCCCTGCATCACGAACCGCCACGCCCACGCGCCGAGCGCCATGCGCTCCGGCGCCACGACCCCGGCAAAGGTCTCGCGGAAGAACGCCTGGCCCCCGACCTGCACGTGCAGAATCACCAGCGCCGCCGCCGCCACGAGCACGGCCGCCGCCTGCCGGTCCACGCCGCCGACGGCTTCGCGGAGCGCCGCCCACTCCTGCCGCAGTCGGTCGCGCATAGTGTTGGTGGAGGGAGGGAGGCGGAGGGGGCCGCGAAAATACGGTGCGCGAGGACCCCCCGTTTCGCTTGCGGTCGCTGGCGCTCCCTGCGGCGCGAAACGGTCCCCCTCGCCGAGGGCAGGGTCGCTAAGTTCTGACACCTCCCTCAAAAGCACCGTCATTCCCGACCCCGATCGGGAATCCAGAGCGCCCAGCACGCCTTCTGGATTCCCGCCTTCGCGGGAATGACTACCATCTTTGCATCTGAGACGAT
>JBBSMV010000130.1:0-8650 GCA_038232975.1 Rhodothermales bacterium | reverse complement strand
GAGAGTCGCGTCGAGGTGGGGCAGCGTCTGAGCTACGGCTACAGTGCGCGCGGCGAGCGCTGCTACGACAGCGCGCCCTTCCGCTCGGGCACCGTGCGCTCGCTCGTCGGATGGCTCGCGCTCGACGGCTCGGGCGGAGCCGGAAGCGGCTCCGGCGTGGCGACGCACGCCGGTACGGTCAAGGGGTACACGTTCCGGGGGTTCGTGCGTGCTCATCTGGTGCCTCACCTGAAGCAGGGCGATGTAGTGATCTGGGGCAACGCGCGGATCCACGGGGTCGAGGGCATCGGCGAGATGATCGAGGCGTGCGGGGCGGAGGTGCTGGCGCTGCCGCGCTACAGCCCGGACCTCAGCCCGATCGAGCCGGGGTGGTCGAAGATCAAGCAGATCGTGAAGCGGCTGCGCGCGGCGGCGGCCGAGGGGCTGGAAGAGGCGGTGGCCGTAGCGGTAGCGGCGGTGAGCGGGTCGGATGCCGAGGGATGGTTCCGGCACTGCGGCTACCTCCATCAACTCAACTGAGCACCGCTATAGTGCCCGGAAGGCTTCTGCATATGCGCCACCCGTTCTCCCCAACGCCGCCCATGCCTGACGACCCCTCAGCGCCGGAACACCCTGCCTCGGAACGCCCCGAGCCGGAAGGCTTCGACTTCGACCCGGCGACCCACCGGAGCGGGTACGCCGCGCTCGTCGGCCCGCCGAACGTCGGCAAGTCGACCCTGATGAACGCGCTCGTCGGGCGCAAGCTCTCGATCGTGACCGCCAAGCCGAGCACGACGCGCCACCGCGTCCTCGGTATCCTTTCGGGCGAGGGCGACGCGGAGCAGCCGCCCTACCAGATCGTCTTCCTCGACACGCCCGGCATCGTCCGCCCGCAGTACCGCCTCCACGAGGCGATGATGCACGCCGTCGACTTCGCCGTGGCCGACGCCGACGTGCTCCTCTTCATGGTCGACGCCTCGCACGCGGGCGTCCCCGGCCAGGCCCTCGCCCGGATCGCCGACCGCCCGGCGCTGCTGCTGCTCAACAAGATAGACCTGATCGCGCAGGAGGAGGCCCTCCCGCTCGTCGAGCGGTACATCGCCCTCCGCGCCTTCGACGCCGTGATCCCGGTCTCGGCCAAGACCGGGTTCAACCTCGACACCGTCCTCGCCCAGATTCTGGAGCGCCTCCCGCCCGGCCCGCCCTACTACCCGAAGGACCAGCTCTCCGAGCACCCCGAGCGCTTCTTCGTCGCCGAGATCATCCGCGAAAAGGTCTTCGAGCTCTACCGCGACGAGATCCCGTACTCGACCCAGGTGAACGTCGTGGTCTTCGAGGAGCGCCCCGGCGAGAAGGACTTCATCGACGCCGAGATCGTGGTCGAGCGCGACTCGCAGAAGGGCATCCTGATCGGCAAGGGCGGCAGCGGGCTGAAGCGCCTCGGGCAGGCGGCCCGGCGCGACATCGAGGCGTTCCTCGCCTCCGAGGTCTACCTCCAGCTCCACGTCAAGGCCCGCGCCGACTGGCGCAACCGCGAGGGCTTCCTGCGGTCCTACGGCTACGACGTGTGATTCAGAGTGCGCCGTGGTAGGGGCGAGGCATGCCTCGCCCCTACGTCGAGGTGATCTTCAACCCCTCGGCGACGGCGGTGCGGTACGCGGCGGGCACGTCCGCCTCAGCGATCCGGTGGCGGCCCCATGCGCGGCGGCGGGGATAGGTTTTGCGGAGCCGGTGGAACGCCGCGCCGCGCTCGGCGGCGGCGAGCGCGAGGAGGCTCCGCATCCGGGCGTCGTCGGCGCGGACGTCGTAGGCTTGGCGGACGAGCGCGTCGAGCCATGCCGTCTCGCCCAGGCCGGGGCCGGGCGCGCGGAGCGGCGGCAAGGTCTCGGCGAGCACGGTTTCGGGGTTCCATGCCGGCGGCACGCCGAGCCAGGCGGCAAGGGCGTCGTGGAGCATCGCCGTGCCCCGGACCTTGCCGTCGAACGAGTAGCCCGCGATGTGCGGCGTGGCGAGGGACGTGCGGTGGAGCAGGTCGGGGTCGGGCGTCGGCTCGTGTTCCCACACGTCGAGGACGGCCCCGCCGAGGTGCCCGGCGGCGAGGGCCTCGCGCAACTCGGTGTTGTCCACCACGGCCCCCCGCGAGGCGTTGACGAGAAGCGCGCCCGGCCGCATCGCCGCGAGCTCGTCGGCTCCGATGAGGTGGTGCGTGGGGTGCGGGCCGGAGCGCGTGAGGGGCGGGTGCAACGTCACCACGTCCGCCTCGGCCAGAACGGTGCCGAGCGGCACGAAGCCATGCGCCTCGCCTGCCGCCTCGGCCGCCTCGGCCAGCGGCGGGTCGCAGCGCAGCACGCGCGCGCCGAGGTAGGGCAGCCGCGCCGCGAGCCGCCCGCCGATGTGTCCACACCCGACGACGCCGACTGTCCTTTTTCCAAGCGCACCGTCCTGGTTAGCATACACAGCCTGTTCCGCATACACGGCCTGTTCCGCATACACGGCCAGCAACGCCGCCAGCACGTACTCCACGACGGACTCCGCGTTCGAGCCGGGCGCGTGCGTGAACGCGATGTCCTGCCGCTCCAGATAATCCAGGTCTACATGGTCCGTCCCAATCGTCGCGCTGCCGACGAAGCGAACGGGGCTGTTCCGCAGCAGCGCCTCGTCCACGCGCGTCACGCTGCGGACGAGCAGCACGTCGGCATCGGCAATTTCTTCCGACCCGATCTCCTGTCCCGGCAGCAGGCGCACAGGCCCGAACGGGCTGTACGCGGTTTGGGCGAAGGGGATGTTCGCGTCGGCGACGAGGCGGAGCCGTAGAGCAGGCACGAGGTCAGAGGGAGCAGAAAGGGAACGAAGAGGTCGCTGGCTAGACCTGTGCGGGCATGGCCTGGCAGATAAAAACACCTTCCAGTGGCTCCAAAAGGCTGATGGCGTACAATTTCTCGCAGTCTAAACCGATTTCACACAGAGGCACTGTCTTGGTGCCCTACTTTTGTTCTACACGGTGGCAGCGACCCTAAGTGCCGGGTTTTCCCGTCTCCTTGCCAGCGCATCGGCTCAGCCGACCAGCCTGGCAGGAAATTGGCTCTAGCTCTCCACCAGCAGTCTTTCGAATCCGGGCGGTCCGGCGATCCTTCCGACCCGCCTGCTCTCAGAAACTAAACACACCTGCCTTATGAAGCTTTTCGCTAACAAGCGAGTGCTCGGTGCAGCCGGTGTCGTTCTTTCGGTTCTGCTACTCGCTCTTTCCCTCGTTTTCAACGCTGTAGACCGGGACACCCTGGCCGAGTCGATGCCCGCCGTGGATGCGGCTCCGCTCACCCAGGAGGTCTCCGTCAGAAGCACGGCGTTTGCGAGCGAGGACGTGAAGGAAGACGTACTCTGGCTCGCCCGCTGCATCTACTCCGAGACCAAGCGCCCCGACGAGCAGGAGCTCGTCGCGTGGGTCGTCCGCAACCGCGTCGAAACCGGCTACCGCGGCCGCGGCTCCTACCGCGACGCCGTGCTCGACCCGTGGCAGTTCAGCGCCTTCAACGAGAGCAGCCCGAAGCGCGACTTCTACTCCAGCCTCTCGTTCGAGTCGAAGGCCAAAGGGTGGCAGACGGCACTCTTCATCGCCTACGAGGTGCTCCACGCGCCGGTCTACGAGCGGCCCTTCGCCAAGACGACGCGCCACTTCTACAGCGAGCGCTCAATGCAGGGCAGCCTGAAGCCGGCGTGGGCCGGCGGCAAGCGCCCCGTCTCGCTCGACCGCGACATCGACCCGAAGCGGTTTCGCTTCTACTCCGGGGTTTCCTAGCCCGAACCTCTCGACGCTTTTCCCAAAGGGCGCGCCACTGCCGGCGCGCCCTTCGCTATTTTTAGGCTGTTTTTAGGCGGCGACCGGGCACCGGGCACGAGGCTATCTTGCGGCTCACCCTCTCCCACCGCCGCCTGCGATGCCGCGCCGTCTCCTAGCTTTCATCCTCGTCCTCTTCGTCGTCTCGCTCACCGTGGTGCTCGTGAGCGGATGCCTGCGGCGGGCTGCCCAACCGAGCGCGCTGGCGGAGGACGCCATCGGGCAGGGCAGCGGGCCGCAGGCTGCCGGCCTCCGCATCGCCACGTTCAACGCGGAGTTTCTCTTCGACGGGCAGGACGGCGAGGGGCAGGCCGACTTCCCGTGGAAGGGCAATCCGGCGCTCGCCCGCGCCCACCGCGACTCCGTGGCCCGCGTCGTCCGCGCCCTCGACGCGGATGTGCTGATGCTGCAGGAGGTCGAGAACCTGGAGACCCTCGGTCTCCTCGCCTCGGAGACGCTGGCCGACCTGGGCTACACGGCCTACCTCGTGAAGGGCCGCGACAGCTTTACGGGGCAGGACGTGGGGCTGCTCTCGCGCCTCCCCGTGGACACGCTCGGGCGGACCGACGAGCGCGTGCCCGTCGGCACGACGCGGCAGGAGTACGGCGTCAGCAAAAACCTCTGGGCGCGCCTCGACCTCGGCGGGGTCCCGACGACGCTCATCGGCGTCCACTTCCTGGCCCGGCCCGACGACGTCGAGCGCAAGCCCCGGCGCGAGGCGCAGGCCGAGGTCATCCGCCGCCTCGTCGCGGCCGAGACCGCCGCCGGCCGCGCCGTCGCCGTGCTCGGCGACTTCAACGACTTCGACGCCGCCGTGCCCGACCGCGCCGGCAGCGTCCCGATCACCGACGTCCTCGCCACGATCAGGCGGGCCGGGCCAGGGCCGGAGGACGACCTGCGCAATGTCGCCGCCGAGGTGGCGCAGGCGGAGCGCTACACCTCGTTCTACGACCGCAACGACAACGACGAGGTTGACCCCGGCGAGCTGTCGGCCCTCGACCACGTGCTGCTTTCGCCGCAGCTCTACCGCTCGCTCCGCGCCGTGGACTTCGTCCACCTCCACGACCCCCGCCGCGTCTCGGACCACTTCCCCGTCGTGGCGACCCTCGACCTGCCGCGCACTGTGGGCACCCGGTAGACGGTGGACGTAGTGCCGGTCCCAGACAGGGCGAACGCCGTTCGCCCCTACGGGCACGTTGGGAAACGAAGCGCCACCCCTCGGGCGACCACAAGGGATCGCCCCTACAGCCGCACGGCGGCCTGGGTACCTTTCCCAGCTTCCGTCCACACTCCCACACTCCCACACTCCTCACGGGACCCATCGCGGCGCGCTGTCATTTAAGAAAGCTCCCGGTCCTCCGGTGCATCTATCTTCCTCCCCTCTCTCTTCCCTGCACCATGGCTTCACTTCCCGCCCATCCCCCGGCCGACCTCTGGCAGCGCGCCCTCGACGGCGACCGCGACGCCTTCGAGGAGGCCCTCGCCCCGCACCGTGACACGCTGCTCGCCGCTGCCCGGCGTAAGGTTTCTGCCCGCGTCGCCGAGGGCGCGCTCCGCGAACGCGTGCTTACGCCGGAGGAGCTGGTCGGCGAGACCCTCCTCCGCGCCTTTGACCACCGGGCGCGCTACGAGCCGGAGCAGATGAGCTTGCGGGCGTGGCTCCTCGGCATCCAGTACCGGACGCTCAACCGGCTCGTCCGCGACGAGCAGCGCTACGACACGCAGAAGGCGATCTCGCTCGACGCCGAGGTGCCCGCGCGCGACGAGCAGGACGCCGTCGAGGAGGACTTCTACGAGTTCTACCAGCCCTTCGACGTGACGACCTACGAGGAGCTGATCCCGAGCCAGCAGCCCGCCGACGTCGAGATCGACACGCGTGGGCGCTCGCTGACGCCGGAGGAGCGGGACTACCTCGAAGCCGGCAGCCTCTCGGCCGAGCACCGGCAGATCGTCGAGTTCCACGACGAGTTCGAGCTGTCGCTCCCCGAGATCGCGCAGATCATGGAGTACTCGCTCCAGGACACGGCCGAGGCCCTCGGCGAGGCCCGCGTCCACCTCCGCCAGTACATCGGCTCGACCGACGTGGACGCCACGGCCGAGGATGAGCCGATGGACAGCTACACCGGCGAGCCGATCCGCGACAACCCGGCCTACCCCAGCGACTACCCCGACGCCGCCGAGCGCGGCGACCCCCTCACTGATTCCGACACCGACAACGCCCCCAACGCATGAGCAACGCCCTCGACCCCGACCTCCGTGACGCCCTCATCGCCGAGCTAGAAGAGCGCACGACCGCCCCCGGCTTCCACTACCTCGACACCGACCACCTCACCCAGCTCGCCGCCATTGAGAGCGAAAGCGCCCCGGTGCTCTCCTTCTTCATGAAGCTCTCGCCCGAGATGCGCGTCGGCGACGGCTGGCAGATCGCCTTCAAGGACCTCAGCCGCCAGGCCCTCGAGCACGCCGACGGGCAGTATGACCCGAAGGCGGTGCAGCACGAGCTGGAGCGCGTCGAGGACGCGATGCGGCAGGGCATCCCCCGGACCGGACGCGGCCTCGTCTTCTACGCCTGCCAGGAGATCGGCCTCTTCCGGCAGTTCGGCGTGGCGATCGACATTCCCGACACGGTCTACGTCGACCGCCGGCCCTACGTCCGCCCCCTCGTCCGGGTCCGCGACGAGCACGACCGCTTCGGGATCGCGGTGCTGAGCCAGAAGCAGATGCGCTTCTTCTTCAGCCAGATCGGCCTCGTCGAGGAGGTGTTCGAGCTGGAGGGGCGCGAGATTCTGACCTCGGACTTCCAGAGCAAGGACCAGCGCCAGGACAAGCAGGCCGAGTACCGGAAGGAGCAGGCCAAGCGCGCCGCCCACGCCTTCCAGCTCCTGAGCAAGAAGCTCGACGTCCGCCACCTCATCTACGCCTGCCCTGCCGACATGGAGGCCCCGTTCCTCGACGACCTCGAGCAGCACACGCGCGAGCGCGTCGCCGCCAGCTTCCAGTGCGACATCAACGCCTCGGCGGCCGAGGTCGCAGAAAAGGCCGAGCCGGTCCAGCGCCAGGTCGAGGAGCGCGAGGAAATGGAGACCCTCGAGCAGGTGCAGGCGCTGCTGACCACGCGCGCGGTCGCCGGCCTCGAGGAGACGCTCGACATGCTCAACCAGCACCGCGTGATGACCCTCCTGATTGACGACGAGCAGGAGATTCCCGGCGGCATCGACCGCGAGACGGGGATGCTGACCTCCCAGACCTCCGGTACGCTGGCGATGACCGGCAACGAGGTCTTCCCCGAGGCCGACCTGTTCGAGCTGATGCTGGAGCGGGCGCTGGAGCAGGGCGCGTCGCTGGAGCTGGTCCGCAGCGCCGCCGCCCGGCAGCGGATGCAGGCCTTCGGCCCGGCCGCCGCCCTGCTACGCTTCTAGCCCCTCGCTCCGTCTGTAGACCCGTAGGGGCGACCGGCCGGTCGCCCCTACTTTGTTTCATCGCCTCGCCGCCTCAGAGGCCGACACCGACGCGGAGATAGAAGGCGTTCACCTTGAACGAGTCGTCGTTGCTGAACGTCCCCGCGCCGCCCGGCAGCTCCCCGCCATCCACGAAGCCGGTCACGTCAAAGCCATAGCGAAGCTCGGCGAACACACTCGGGCCGATGATCGCGCTCAGCTCGGCTCCGACGCCGAGGTTCAGCGCGAGCGTGGCACTCCGGCTCCCGCTGAAGTCGGTGAGGTCGCCGGTGGGAAACCGGACCTCGGGGCCGAAGAGCGCGTAGGGCTTCACGAGCGGCGACGGAAAGCGGTACTTAAAGTCGACGGGGACGGCGACGAACGCGACGCCGGCCTCCCCATCATCGCCACCGATGACCGGGAACGAGATGTCACCGGCTTTGACGTAGAGGATCGAGGCGCGGAAGGCGAGCGGGCCGAAGCCGACATCTCCGAAGATGCCGATGTGGTAGCCCGTGGACTGATCGAGGTCGGCCCCGGCGGCGTCGGAGAGCGAGCCGAAGTTGAGGCCGCCGGTGACGCCGAAGCTCGGGATGAGCTGGGCGTGGGCGAGCGGGGCGGCGGCGAAGAGCGCGGCCAGGAGGGCGAAGCGGAGAGGACGCATGGGGTGTGGGGATGAGCGGTGAAGAGCCAAAGGTACGGGACTGCGCCGGTACGCGGGGGCACGGCCCGCCGGGGCAGGCAACTTATCCCGGACCGGGGGAGTTTCCGAAATCCACCGCTTCTGCCTCCCCGCCTCTCCCCTACCTCGGCGTCTATGCGCATCGGCATCACCTGCTACCCGACCTACGGCGGCTCCGGCGTCGTCGCCACCGAGCTCGGCAAGGCGCTCGCCCGGCGCGGGCACGAGGTCCACTTCATCGCCTACGCCCCGCCGCAGCGCCTCGCCCACGTCACCGAGCGCATCTACTTCCACGAGGTCCGGGTCAACACCTACCCGCTCTTCGAGTACCCGCCCTACTCGCTCGCGCTGACCAGCAAGATGATCGACGTGGTCAAGCACGAGCGGCTCGACCTGCTCCACGTCCACTACGCGATCCCCCACGCCACGAGCGCCGTGCTCGCTCGGCAGATTTTGGCGTGTGAGGGCATCCGCGTCCCCGTCGCCACGACGCTCCACGGGACCGACATCACGCTCGTCGGGCAGGACCCCTCGTTCGCGCCCGTCGTCACGCACGCCATCAACGCGTCGGACGGCGTGACGGCCGTCTCGGACTGGCTCCGCGCCGAGACCCACAGCCATTTCGACGTCGAGCGCGCGATCGAGGTGATCCCCAACTTCGTCGACACCGAGCGCTTCACGCGGCAGCAGAAGGGGCACTTCAAGCGGGCCATCGCG
>JBBSMV010000129.1:0-8709 GCA_038232975.1 Rhodothermales bacterium | reverse complement strand
GGCTGGGCCTCGTCGAGCCTGCCTTGCCGACGGAGCGCCTGGGCCAGCAGGTCGAGGCTCACGGCCACGTCCGGGTGGCGCGCGCCGAGCACGTCCCGGCGAATGGCGAGGGCCTCGCGGCTCAGGCGCTCGGCCGCGCCGTAGTCGCCCCGGTCGAGGGCGATGAGGCTCAGCAGGTCGAGGCTCGCCGCGACCTTCGCGTGCCGGGGACCGTAGACGGAGCGGCGGAGGCCGAGGGACCAGTCGAGCAGGTGCTGCGCCGTCTCATACTCCCCCAGCTCGAGGTACAGGCCGCCCCACCGGGCGGCGACCTCGGCCAGCACCGCCGGCTGAGCGGCCAGCTCGGCCAGCCGCGCCGTCCCCATGTCGAGCATCTCGCGCACGGTGATCGTGTCGGCCCGCGCCGTGCTCGGGTCCGCCACGTCGAAGAGGCCCATCGTGAAGTCGAGCGCGGCCTCGGTGCGCGCTGCCTCGCGGGCGGCGAGGCGGGCCTGCCAGAGCGTCCCGGCGAGGCCGGCGACGAGGAGCACGACCGCGCCCACGGCGGCGGCCACGCCGACGCGGTGGCGGCGGACGAACTTGCGCGCCCGGTAGCCGGCCGAGCCTTTGCGCGCGGCCACGGGCTGCCCGTCGAGGTGGCGGCGGAGGTCGTCGGCGAAGGCCTCGGCGCTGGCGTAGCGGCGGTGCGGCTCCTTGCGGAGCGCCTTGAGCAGGACCGTGTCGAGGTCGCCGGCGAGGCGGCGGCGGAGCCGGTCGCACGTCGTGCCGCGCGCCTCGGCGACGGCCTCGGGCGTGAGCGCCTCGGCGGTGCCGTCGGCATGGCGGACCTCCTCCGCCCGGGCGACGACCGTGCTGGGGCGCGGCGGCTCGGTCTCGCAGATCACGCGCTCCACCTCGCTGGCCGAGCGACGCTCGAAGGCGTAGGGCCGGTGGCCGGTGAGCAACTCGTAGAGCACGACGCCGAGGGCGTAGACGTCGGTCGCCGTCGTGACCGCGTCGCCGCGCGCCTGCTCGGGGGCGGCGTACTCGGGCGTCATCACGCGCAGCCCCATCCGCGTCTCGACGAGCGTCGCCTCGGCGTCGTCCTGGTGGAGCAGCTTGGCGATCCCGAAGTCGAGCAGCTTAACCTGCGCCTGCCCGCGGTGGTCCTCGGTGACGAGGACGTTCGACGGCTTGAGGTCGCGGTGGACGACGAGGTTGCGGTGGGCGAAGGCCACGGCCTCGGCCACGCAGAGGAAGAGGCGCAGCCGGGCGTCGAGGTCGCAGCGGTGGGCGTCGCAGTAGGCCGTGATCGGCTCGCCCTCGACGAACTCCATGGCGAAGTAGGGCTGGCCGTCGCCCGTCACGCCGCCGTCGAGCAGCCGGGCGATGCCGGGGTGCTGGAGGCGGGCGAGGATCTGGCGCTCCTGGAGGAAGCGCCGCAGGATCTCGCGGCGGTCCAGGCCGGGGCGGATGAGCTTGAGCGCGACTTGCTGCTCGAACTGCCCGTCGGCGCGCTCGGCGAGGTAGACCGTCCCCATGCCGCCCTGCCCGAGGGTGCCGACGATCCGGTACGGCCCGACCGACTCGCGGCGCTCGGGTTCGCGCGCGGCGCGCTCGAGGTCGCCGAGGAGCGTGGCGGCGAAGTCGGCGGCCGAGTCGTCGAGGAAGCCGCCGGCCTCCGCGTCGGCGGCGACGAGGGCCTCGATCTCGGCGCGGAGCGCGGGGTCGTCGGCGCAGGCGGCGTCGAGGAAGGTGTCGCGCGCCTCGGGCGGCAGGTCGAGCACGTCGTCCAGGAGGGCGGCGAGGCGCTGCCAGCGGTCGGGGCTGAGTGCGTCGTACATGGCACCGAAGGGTGAGGCCGCGCGCTTCGGCCGGGCGCGGGCGGCTCAGGCGGCGCTTGCTTCGCCCATCATCTGGTAGAGCACGGCCCGCGCCTTGCGCCAGTCGCGCTTGACGGTCCGCGCGGAGACCCCGAGCACCTCGGCGGCCTCCTCGACCGGCAGGCCGGCGAAGAAGCGCAGCTCAACGGTCCGGGCCAGCCGCTCGTCGAGCACCTGGAGCTGCCCGAGCGCTTCGTCGAGCGCCAGGATTTCCTCGGCCCGGTCCTCGATCGCCACGCGCGCCTCGTCGAGGAGCGTGGGCTGGGCGTTGCCGCCGCGCTTGAGCGCCCGGCGCTGCCGGGCGTAGTCCACGATGATGTGCCGCATGGCGGTGGCGGCGACGGCGAAGAAGTGCCGCCGGTCCTGCCACTTGCCCTCGGACTGGCCGACGAGCTTGAGGTAGGCCTCGTGGACGAGCGCCGTCGAGTTCAGCGTCTGGCCGGGCCGCCGGGCGGCGAGCTGCCGATGGGCCAACATGTGCAGCTCATGGTAGACGAGCGGGAACAGCTCGTTGAGCGCCTCGCGGTCGCCGTTGCGTAGCGTCTCGAGCAGCCGGGTAACGTCGCCGTGCGTGTCCATGTGTTGGTCCCTCCCCCAGGTTCGCCGAAGCGTGGTCCCCAATGTAAGAACAACAGGCCACACACGT
Organism: Rhodothermales bacterium; assembly: GCA_038232975.1. GTDB lineage: Bacteria > Bacteroidota > Rhodothermia > Rhodothermales > JANQRZ01 > JANQRZ01. The sequence continues at coordinate 6,201 of JBBSMV010000129.1, read as the reverse complement.
TACCGCGCTCCCGACCGGGATACAACAGAAAAACCGCTGAGCGGCCCGCCCCCGGAGGTCGGACGGGTGCCTGGCAGCGACGGGCCCTGCCAGCCACCCGTCCGGGCGGTTAAAAGCGCACCGTGGCGGAGAGCCGGGCGGTGCGGGGGATGACCGGGTGGAAATGGACATCCTCGACGCCGCCGAGGGGTTCGCCCTGCAAGCGCGAGGCGTAGAAATAGCTGACGTCGGAGGCCTGGGAGTCCAGCAGGTTCAGCACGTCGAGGGCCAGAGCTACGGCTCCGAAGCGGTAGCCCGCCTTCGCGCTGAGCAGCGTCGTCGCCTCGGACTCGATGCGCCCGTCGGCCGTGAGCGGGCGCGGGCCGAAGTGCCGGAGCTGGAGGCTGCCGAGCCAGCCGGTGGCACCGCCTGCGTAGACGCCGCCGCTGACGATGCGGCCGATCGAGTTCTCGATCCGGTCCGCCTCCGGGTCGCCTTCGGTGAAGCGCGACTCGGTGAGCGCCACGTCGAGCGTGAGGTCCAGCCAGTCGGTGACCTGGTAGAAGTTGTTCCACTCGACGCCGTAGTGGGCGCTCGCGTCGCTGGCCTCAGTGCCGCCGGCGTCGCCGACGAAGACGAGCTCCGACACCAGCCAGATCGTCCAGAGCGCGAGGGTGGACTGGAGGCCCGGCAGCGCCGTCGTCCGCGCGCCGACCTCCGCGCCCCGCGTCCGCACTAGCGGGTCCACCGGCTCCACGGGGTCGCCGGTGGCCGGGTCCACCTGGATGGTCGTGCCGCGCGCGTCATTGCTGTGGTAGCCCAGGCCGAGGTTGAGGTACGCCTCGGTGCCAGCCCACGGGCCGAGGGCCAGGCTGAGCTTGGGGCTGGCGATGAAGGCCGCCTCGGTGCCGGAGTTGGCGTCGAGGTCGCTGTTGACGTCGAACCGGAACACGTCGCCGCGCAGCCCGAGGGTCGTCCTGAGCCAGTGGCTCCACCGCGTCTCGTTTTCGAGATAGGCCCCGAGGCTGCTCTCGGCGACCTCGTCGTCGCGCACCGTGCCGATGCGCGCGCGGCCGTCGGTGTTGAACAGCCCGACCCCGAGGATCTGGTCGTGGCGCAGCTCCGCACCGAGGGTGTTCGTGTTGGCCTGCCCGAACCAGTCGGCGAGCCACTGGTGCGAGAGGCTCGCGCCGCCGTAGAGCCGCCGGTCGGCCTGCTCGAACTGGTCGCCCCGCTCGGGATTATCGAGGAAGTAGGTGAAGTTGGAGAACAGGTTGAGGTGGTAGTACGCCGCGTAGGCGCTCGCCTCCGTACGTGCGCTGCCCGGTGCCTCGCTGTGCCACGCGCCGACGAGCGTGTAGCGGCCCGTCGTGCCGCCGTCACTAGGGTCGAGCGCCCCGAGGCGGGCGATCCGGTCGGGCACAGCGCGCCGGGCGATCTGGTCGGTGGCGTCCCAGTCGTTGTGGTAGCCGAGGGCCGTCAGCGAGTAGCCGCTCCGGGCCGTGCCGGCCGCGTATTTCACGACGCTGCTGACGAGGGTGCTGTTCTCGGGGTTGACCCACGGCCCGTCGTAGTACCGCGCCTTCAGCCCGTAGAGCAGGTCCCCGCCTCCGAGCCGGGACGATTGGGCGACGAGGCCGCCGTAGTAGCCGTCGGTGCCGGCCTCGGCTTTGGCGAGGCCCGCGTCGAGCCGCCGCACCAGGCGGATCTGCGCGCGGCCCGCCGTGGCGAAGTCGCCCGCGGCGGCGTCCTGCGGCCCCTTCTCGAAGGCGATCCCTTCGATCAGCTCCGGGATCAGGAAGTTCAGGTCGAGGTAGCCCTGCCCGTGGGCGTGCGTCGGCAGGTTGATCGGCACGCCCTCGACCGAGGCCGCGAAGTCGGTGCCGTGGTCGAGGTTGAAGCCGCGCAGGAAGAACTGGTTGGCCTTGCCCGAGCCGCTGTGCTGGGTCACGATCGTCCCCGGCACGGTCTCGAGCACCTCGCCGACCCGGAGCAGAGGCCGCGCCGCGAGCTGCGCCTGCCCAACCCGGCCCTCCGATGCCGAGCCGGCGATGCCGACGAGGTCGGCCGCCCGGCCCTCGACGACGACCTCGCCGAGGCCGGTGGCGCTCGGCGCGAGGGCGAGGACCAGGCTCGTCGCCACCCCGAGCCGTACCGCAACGGTCCGGGTGACGGTCTCGTAGCCGATGAAGCTGGCCTGGAGCGTGTACGTGCCGGCCGGAATGCCGGTGATCTCAAATCGTCCCTCCGGGCCGGAGACGGCACCGCGCTCGGTGCCTAAAAGGACAATATTGACGCCGGTGAGGGCGGCCCCGTCCTGAGCGTCCTGGACGGTGCCTTCGACGCGGTCGGGGGATTGGGCATGGGTCGGTGGAGCGATGCCGAGGCCCGTGAGCAGGGCGCACAGCAGGAGTAGGGTGTTCGTCTTCATGGTCGTTCCTCGCATAGTAGATGGCGGATGGAGCGGACCGTCCGTGGCAGAGGCCGGCGCGTGAGGGCGCGCTGATGCCTCGTTCACAGTCCAGTCCTTCGGCACGACGCAGCAGAAGCATCGTGCGACCACGACCGCAGCACACACGGATAGCGTTCCGGGTGCGACGGGGCCGGGCGGAGGTCGTCACCCCGCGTCCAGTGGGAGACAGAGAAGGCTCCTCCCAGGGCGTGCGGCGGGGTGGTTGTCAGCCTAGCCAGCGAGGCGGCGGCACCTCGACGGGAGGTGCCGTAGAGAAGAGCGTCGCCGTGGGACGCGTGCCGTCCCAGTCTCGGGCCGGCGGCGGCGGCAGAGGGGTCCCCGAGAAGAGGCAATGCTTGTCGAGCGTAATCGTCGGCAGGGCCGGGGCACCCTGCTCCTGGTCCTGCTTGCTCCCGTGGATATGGTAGTGTCCGTCGTGCTCGTGCGGTGCCTCCTCCGAACGCCGCGCGTCGTGAGCATCCCGGTCAGGGGACGCGGTAGCGGACGCAGCGGCATGGCGATGGGGCGGGCTGCCGTGGGCGTGCCGGTGCGCCGAGCCGTGAGGGTGCGCCGAGGTCTCGGCGTACTCGGCCTCCGCACGAGCGGGGAGCGCTGCGTGCCGGAGACCAACCGGAGCGGCCCTGCTCGTTCTGATCTCGTGCGCGCCCCCGTGGTGCTCGCTCAGGAGGTGGAGGAGCAGATGCCAGCCGTGCCCGGCGGACGAGCCACCCAGCACAAGCACATACCCGACCAGCACGAGCACGGCGAGCGCGCGCCGAACCGGCGAGTACATTCTGCTGTGGCATGTGCGTCGTCGAGGCTTCATCGTTTCCGCCGGCGCGCCGCGGCGCTCGGCAGCGTCAGGCGGTAAGGGCGGATCGGTAGTCGGTGAGCGCCCAGACGAGCAGGATGAGCAGCCCCATCACCAGGAAGAAGCTCGTCGCCGCCCCCTCGAACAGGGCGAAGGCGAGGACCGCGAGCACGACCCCGACGACGAGCTCGACCGTCCCGTGCAGCGAGAACGGCACGACCGAGGCGAGGCCGAGCGGGAACGCGGTGAGCACCGTCATCAACAGGTGGATGCCGGCCAGCAGGTACGACAGCGTCGCCGCCAGGCCCGTCAGCCCGAAGAGCGCCGGGGCGAGGAGGAAGACGACGACCACGGCGTAGTCGAGCACGCCGTGAAAGCGGGGGGTAATGGGTTTCGCCATGACGAAAGGGGGTGAGAGGAAACGCGTAGGGGCGACCCCGTGTGGTCGCCCTGGTTGGGGATGCTGCAACCCTACCGTCAGGCAGCCGAGCGTTCGAGCGTGGCGAGCCTCTCGCGGGCCTCGGCCGCCGCCGTCGGGCTTTCGACGTGGAGGTGGTTCTCCAGGGCGAGGCGGAGGTGGCGGGCGGCCTCGGTGCGGTCGCCGGCCCCGTCGTAGATCAGCCCGGCGCGGTAGTGGACCATCGCGTCGCCCGTACCGAGCCGCATCGCGCGCTCGATGTAGGGGACCGCTTCGGCGGAGCGACCGTTCTTGTGGAGCGCCCAGGCGTAGGTCTCGTTGGCGTGGAGGTGCTGGGGTCGGCGCTCGACCTGTCGCCGCGCCATCTCGAGCGCGCGCTCGACGTCGATGTCGTGGTCGAGCATCAGGTCGGCCTCCTCCATCTCGACGATCTCGCCCATCTCGCGGGCGTCGGCGAGCCCCTGTCTCACTTTCTTGATAGCGGCGGCGGCGCGGCGCTCGTCGCCCTTGACGGCGTAGGCCTCGGCGAGCAGCTCCTGGGCCACGTCGAGCGGGGCCATGCCGTAGGCCGTTTCGAGCCGGCGGATGGCCTCGTCGGTCTCGCCCTTGACGAGGGCAACGTGGCCGAGGCCGGCGACGGCGCGCGCGTAGTCGGGGCGCTCCTCGAGGAGGCCGTTGAAGAGGTAGGCCGCCGTGTCCGGCTTCGCCTGGCCGAGGTAGAGATTGGCGAGCTGGTAGAGCGTCCAGGCGCGGTCGGCCTGCCCGGCGGCCCCGGCGTCGACGGCGAGGCGCATCGCCTCGATGGCCCCCTCGGTGTCGCCGTGGAGCTCGCGGAGGTAGGAGGCGCGGGAGTACGAGGCGAGGCTCGGCTTGATGGCGTTCATCGAGTCCGAGGCCGCCACGGCCGCGTCGTACTGGCCGAGCTCGACGAGCGCGTCGGTGAGGATGCCGTAGGGGTAGGCGTGGTAGGGGTACTGCTCGATCAGGCGCTCGGCGAGGTCGCGCGCCTCCTCGAAGCGGTGGAGCGTGTTGAAGAGCGAGGCTTGTAGGAGGAGCGCGTGGTAGTGGTCCGGGTCCTGGCGGAGCGCCTCGGCGAGCGCCTCCTGGGCCTGCGGGACGTACTCGCCCTCGCGCCCCGTCGCGGCGGCCTGCTGGAGGAGCACCTGGGCGAGCGCCACCCGGCTCTCGATGTCGCTGGGGTTGCGGCGGAGCTTCTCGCGGTAGTACTCGAGCGACGCCTCGGCGTTGATGAACTCGGAGGCCGGCAGAATCTGCTCCGGCCCCTCGGGCAGTGGGGCCTGGTCCTGCTGCGCGTTCCAGAGCGAGTACCCGGCGAACCCGGCGGCGGCCACGAGGGCGACGACGAGGACGAGGCGGAGGGGAGATGTCATGGCGGTGTAGAGGCGTGAGATGCGTGGAGGGGAGGAGGCAAAGTAAACAAGCCGCCGGTCCCCGATTCGTGAGAATCAGCGACCGGCGGCTCGTCAGCCCCCGCATAAAATCAGGAGGTGCGGCCTGGAGCCGACCTACCGGACGAGCGCGGCTTTTTTCGTGGAGACCGTGCGACCGTCCACGGAGAGGCGGTAGAAGTACGTCCCGCTGGCGAGGCCGGCGGGGTTCCAGTTCACCGCGTGGGTACCTTCGGTGCGCGCCTCATCCACGAGGGTGCTCACGAGGCGGCCCCGGATGTCGAAGACCTCGAGGCGCACGGCTCCCGGCGAGGCGACGTGGTACTGCACCGTCGTCGAGGTGCCGAACGGGTTCGGGTAGTTCTGGTCCAGGATGAACCCCTGCGGCGCGCCCAGGCCGAGGCCCCCTTCGTTGCCCACGACGAAGGCGTTCGGCGGCATCGCCGTCAGCTCCTTCACGTAGCTGTAGCCGTTGTGCGGGTCGGCGAGGTACGGGAAGCCGTCGGGCAGCTCGAGGTCGTTCTTGGTCGGCCCGGCGACGAAGTTGAGCGCGCTGACGAAGTTCTCCGAGAGGAGGTCCGAGTAGTCCGCTTCCACGGCCCCGTCGTAGGGCAGCCCGACAGCGGCCAGGACGATCCCGCCGACAGCCTGAAGGGCAATCGTCGTCACGTCGTCCTCGAGGCGGCGGCCGTTGGGGAAGCCGTCCATGTGGGGGATGAACTCGAGGTCGGTGTTCGCAAAGCTCGTGTCCGTCAGGCCGATGGCGGCGGCGCGGATGATCCCGAGGCGGGCGAAGTCCGAGAACTCCTCCGAGTCGCGCTCAGTCACCGGAACGGCCATGTTGAGCCGGAGCATGTCGCCGCCGTAGAGGTCGCCGGTGGCGGTCTCGGTGATCGGGAGGAAGTTGTTGATGAACGGCTTGCCGTCGGAGAGCGGGCCGGCCGTCTTGCCGGTGGCGAGCTGGTAGGGGTTCAGGTTCGGCACGCCGAAGTAGAAGATCGGCAGGATGTCCGCGCGGCGCGGCTCGCCCCGGCCCGCGAGGGCCGACGGGCTGTCGGTGCCGGCCGGCCGGAGCGGCACGGCGAAGGCGGTCCCGGAGAGGTCCACGCCGGCCTCGACGAGGTCGAAGACG
>JBBSMV010000128.1:0-8739 GCA_038232975.1 Rhodothermales bacterium | reverse complement strand
GGCCGTGGCCCGCGGCGCGGAGGTCGAGGTGCGGCGGTATGTGGCCGCGTAGCCGAAACAAACGATGCTCAACCTAGACTTCGGGTGAAGCGCTCCCAAAAGGCTTCGGCGATCTCTTTGGCTTGGTCGAGCTTGTGGTCCGGGGTCCACACGGCGCGCGAAATGGGATCGAAGCCGAGCGACCTCTCCTTCTCGCCGGTCCGCGCGCGGATCTCTTGTTGGAAATGAGGCTCCAGGCCGTAGTGTGAGCGCCTGTCGCCGCGCTGGTATTCAAGTCCCGTCCGGCCCTGTGCCAGTCAGGATCGCCAATGCAGATACGGGCGAGGCTCTTCTTCTCCCCGTTCGCCGTAGCCTCGGCCAAGAATGCGGTGCTTCCCTCACGGCTGATCTCGATGCGCGCGTGGGTGTGGTCGCGGTTGAACGCGGCGGCAGTCCGCTCGAACCGGGTGCGGACCGAGCGAAACGCCTTCTCGACGAACGCCTCGCGGTCGGCGTCGGTGATCGTCTTCGGAACGCGGGGGACGGGGAGCGGGGGCTTCCGCCGCTGCTTCGGCTTCGCCGCTTTCGGCGGGGTGCCGGCAGACGTGCCCGAACGGCGAGTGGTTGGCTTGGGGCTTGCGGCTGTCTTCCGAGGCGTAGTCTTCTTCGGCGTGCTCGCTTTCCGTTTCGGACGGTGGCTTTTGAGGATGGCGCGGGCCTCGGCAGTGAGGTGCTCGCGGATCAGGCGCTCGAATTCGCCCACGGTCTCGTACTCCCGCGCGAGATTGTTCTTGAAGACCTTTTTCTTGAATGCCTGGACGGCTTTGTATTGGTTTTCTTGAATGCCTGGACGGCTTTGTATTGGTCGGGGTCGAAGGCGCTGGACTTCCGGGGGAGCGTCGAGCGGAAGTAGAACATCACGCTCGGCTTGCGCTTGGCGCGGCTGCGGACGTTGCGCTGCCGGGCGCGCTCGTACTCCTCGACGGTCCCGCTGGGAGCCTCGCCGGTGGGCGACCCGAGGCGGTGCCACATGATGCCGAGGAAGATGTCGGTCGGGCCGATCTGCTCGTTGACGTTGCCCTGTGCGCGGCCGGCGGCAGGGCGCGTGTGGGTCTCCCAGCCCTTGACGACGAGGTGGAAGCCCTGGCCCTCGCCGCTCGTGCGGTTTACCTCCTCGGCGGCACGGCGGACGGCGGCACGCTCCCGCTCCACGTCGCCGGGGGAGGCGAGGAGGACGGTGATCTGGAGGCTGTCCTTCGGCATGAGGGATCAGGTGCCGCCAAAGAGGGGCGTCGTTTCGTCGGGGGCGGCGAGGCCGTCGGGGCCTTTCCGCTCGGCGGCGGTGGGGGGCGGAAGCTCGGCGGCGGGGATCGTGGGGCCGTCGAGGACGCGGGCGAGGAGGGCGTCGGCGGTGGAGTGCCGGGCGAGGACGGCTTCGAGGACCCAGAGCAGCTCCAGCAACTCGTCGTCGAAGGACCAGGCGTGGGGGCGTATCTCGTCGAGGGGGGACGACTTCTTACCAGCGCCGGACTTCATGCGGTAGTCGAGCCAGGACTTGACGGGCTGGAAGCCGGAGATGGTGAAGCCCATGACCTCGGGCGGTACGTCGGGGACGATCCCGGCGGCGTCGCCCTCGCCGATGCGAAGCTCCCCCGTATCGCGGTCGTAGCTCCAGGCGTCGGGGTAGCCGTCGGGGTCTTGGGGCGTGCTCCGGCGGACGCAGGCGCTACCGCGCGGGAGGCCGGGGATGCCGGGGCGGGTGCCTTGGGGTACGAAGCGCTCGCCGTAGGTGTGGAGCCAGAGCAGCTCGCGGCCGAGCGCAGCGACCTCGGCGAAGAGGGCGGGGTCGGCGGTGACGGGGAGGCGGGGGCCGGGGGTTTCGAGCGCTTCCCAGAAGGTCTCGACGTAGGCCGGGGCGGCGAGGAGGGCGAAGGCGTAGGCGAACACGTCCTCGGGGGCGGGGCGCTCGCCGAAAGCAGCTCCGAGGCGGGCGAGGGCACCGGACGCGACGTTGGCGTGGGCGGCCTCGCGGTCCCGCCAGAGCGGGACTACGTCTTTTCCACCTCGCTGACAGAAGAAATCAAGGTCAGGGAGGTCGTGTGTAGCGATAGATGCTGGGCCATGCCCGAGAACCTTCGTCAGCAGACTTGTCAGGTACAGTTGGCGGTCGCCGTGGGCTTTCTGGAGCGTCGGGCGGAGGTAGTCGCCAAGACGATTGTCTACGAGCGCCCACATACGGTCGAAGCTGCGGTAGCCGATCTGCTGCGGACCCGGCATCGGATCGTCTTTTGAGAGTGAGGCAATGGACGGCAGTCGCTCCTCGTCACCGTCGAGTCGAGGATACTGTTTGTTCACTTTCAGGTCGCGCGACTCCTTAAGCGCCTCGGCACGGTCATCAGCGGAGAGTAGCGCCTGCCAGCGTCGTTCGAGTGTGTCGCGGTCGGAAGCGATGGGCCATTTCCGCTTGAACTGCATCCCACCCTCCTGCCACGGGAAGAGGTCGGTGACGGCGGGGTAGCTGAGGTACGCCTCGGAGCGGGCCGGGAGGAATGGCGCGGTCCACTCGGCCGGGCAGTCGCTCCAGCCGTCCACGCTCTCGAACGTCTCGATGCGGGCGAGCTGGGTGAGCTTCTCGGCCTCGTCGTCGGCGAGGCGGGCGTAACGGACGCGGGCCGGCTCGTCGTCGGCCGTGCGCCGCGCGTCGCCGTCGCGGTAGCGGATGCCGGTGGCGATGCAGACCGGCGTCTGGATGGCGAAGACGTTGTCGGACTTCCGCGCGCCGAGGTTGTCGCCGCCGAGGTCGAGGACCCAGAGGTCGTCGAAGGTCTCGCGCATGACGCGGCGCATCCCCTTGAAGCCGGGGCCGCGAAGGAAGGACGAGGCCGTGATGAACGAGACGATGCCGCCGTCGGAGCCGGACTGCGGGCCGACGGTTTTCCAGAGCGCCCACCGCCAGAAGTAGACGTAGTCGTTGTAGAGGTTCTTGGCGTGGACGCCGTCGCCGGAGCGGGCGAGCGGGTCGAGGAAGTCCTGGAGGATGGGGCGGGAGCGGACCTCGGCGGTGTCGCGCCCGGCCTGGGTAACGACGTGGCCGTAGCGGACCCATCCGCCTTTGGGCTGCGCGATGGTCTGCCCGGCCTCGGCCTGCTCGCGGTTGTAGGGCGGGTTGCTGAGGCAGAGCAGGACGGGGGCCTCGGCCTTGACGCGCAGGGCGCGGCGGTGCTCCTCGGCCAGCTCCCGGAGGGCGAAGGAGTGACTTTGGACGCGGGGGTCGGCCTCGGGGTCTTCGAGGGTGTCGGTGAGGTAGACGTGGGCCCCGTCGGCGGGGAGGCGACCGTCGGCGCTGCGGATTTGCTGGGTGAGGCGGAGGTGGGCGACGGCGTAGGGTCCGACGAGGAGCTCGAAGGCGTGGACGCCGGCGGCGGCGGCAGCCCCGCGCCCGTCGGCGACGGCGCGGTCAATCCCGTGGCGGACGGCTCCGAGGATGTAGGTGCCGGTGCCGCAGGCGGGGTCGAGCGTGACGACGCCCTCGGAGGCGACGCCGTAGGGCTTGTCGAACCCGACGTCGAGGAGGTGAGCCGTCAGGCGGACCTGGGCCTGGACGACCTGCCAGGGGGTGTAGTAGACGCCCCGGTCCTTCCGCAGCTTGGGGTCGTAGGCGGCGAGGAAGTCCTCGTAGAAGTAGAGCCAGGGGTCGGCGGCGTGGGCCGGCCCGTCCTCCACGAGGTGCCCCGTCCGCTCGAAGACGGCCGAGGTGACGCCCAGGATGATCCGTTCGAGGAGGTCTACCGTGGAGCCGAGGGCGCGGCGGGCCTGGGGATGGCCGAGGACGCGGAGGGCTTCGGAGAGGAGGGCGTGTCCGGGACGGAGGGCGTCAGCGGCATCGTCGGTCGAGAGGTCGTCGGCCCCGGAGAGGTGGGCGAGGAGGAGGGCGTAGGTGAGGGTCTGAGCGTAGGCGTCGGCGAACTCGGCGTCGGTGGCATCGCGGAAGAAGACACGCCGCCAATCGTGGGCGAGGTGCGTCAGCGGCGAGGCAGGGTCGGCGAGGGCTTCCTCCACGTCTTCGCGGAGGAGCCGGCAGACGGGAGCGAGGAGCTCGGCGAGGGCTTTGGGCCGCTTGGGTGCCTGGGGCTGCCAGTCAAAAAAGGCACGGAAGAGGTCGGCCGCCTTGCGGGCGTCTGCTTCTGAGACGGCGTCGGTGCCATCATCGCGGGGATCGCCGCTGAGCCGGATGATGGGCCCCACGCGCTCGCCCCGCTGGAAATGCGCGAACTCGGCCCCGTCGGTATAGACGACGTTGGCGAGGTTGCTGAACTTGGCCCACTGGCGCTTGTTGTGCCCTTTGAAGCGCGGGGCGTTCGCGCCAGTCCCCGGCTTCTTCAGCTCGACGTTGCCCGCGAGGAGGCCGCCCACGTAGACGGCCATGTCGGGCCGCCCCACCCCTTCGACGGCACTCTCGAACTGGGTGCGGACTTCGCCCACGCCGAGCGCCGCCCCCGCGTCGCGGAGGAGCCGGGCGGCGTGCTGCTTGAGCTGCTCCTCGGGCCACGCGGTGCTGCCCGCGAGGGGCTCGTACTCGCGCCGGACGCTATCGACGAAGGCGCGAAGGACTGCTAACAAATCCTCTGTCATGGCTGAACAGCAATGGGAGTGAGAAGCTAGACGGTGCAGGATGCTACAGTGTTGAAGGTAATGGCTCCGGCCGTTTCCTATCCTCTAAACAGGAGGGCTGACGGGACACCCGGTTCAGGGACCGCTCCCCTTCCGGCACCTTCGGCACGGTGCAGCGTTGGCACCTTCATACTTTCCCCAATCATGCCATGCTCACGCTCGATCTCCCGCCCCACGTGGACGAAGCCCGCGCCCGCCTGATCCTGGCGCTCGGGCTGTTCCAGGAAGATGACCTCTCTGTCGGCAAAGCCGCTGAGATCGCGGGGCTAAGCTACCGTGCCTTCGTGGACGCCCTCCAGGAGCGCGGTATCCCACCTTATGAGTACACAGAGGAAATGTGGGAGCAGGACTTGGCCTTCCTTCAGCGCCAGCGCGAACGAGAAGGCGAGTGAGCACGCTGGTCATCACCGACACCTCCTGCCTGATCGCGCTCGACCGGATCGGCCAACTCGATCTGCTGCCCGCGCTATTCACCGTCCTCGCCCCGCCCGCTGTCGTCGCGGAGTTCGGCCGTCGCCCCGGTTGGTTAGAGGTCCGTCCCGCACCGGACGCTGCGCGCGTCGCCGAGTTGCTGAAGGTGATCGACCGCGGAGAAGCCGAAGCCATCGCGCTCGCGCTTACCATCCCCGGTGCCGAGCTACTCATCGATGAGGCACGAGGCCGTGGAGTAGCCCAGCACCTCGGGCTTCACGTCACCGGAACCGCAGGCGTCTTGCTGGAGGCGAAGCGGCGGGGGCACATCGCGGCCGTCCGCCCTCTGCTGGACGAACTCCGCGACCGCTACGCCTTCCGTCTCGCCGACAGCCTCTACGCCTGGGTCGTCCGCGAGGCAGACGAAGAGTGAAGGCAGAGGGCCGCCCCGTGCGGTGCGGGACGGCCCTCTGCCTTTCGTTCGCGGCTTCCTGCAATCAAGTGCCGGCGGAGTAGCCCGTGGCGTAGGCCACCGGCTCGGCTATCGGGTCAGGACGAGCCGGCGCGTGGCGGTGTACGGGCCGGCCTCCAGACGAACCACGTACACGCCGCTCGGCAGAGCGGAGGCGTTGAGGCGGACGGCGTGCGTGCCGGCAGACATCACCTCGTCGGCGAGGACGGCGACGCGGCGGCCGAGCACGTCGAAGAGGTGCAGCCGCACGGGACCAGCCTCGGGGAGCGCGAACCGTATCGTCGTGGCCCCGCGGAAGGGGTTGGGGTAGCTCTGATCGAGCGCATACCGGGTCGGGCGGCTGCCCGCGTCGTCCTCAGCGCTGACGGGGTTGAGGAGCGTCCACGCCGGGTCGTCGCCGCCGACCGCCGTGCTCGCGCCGAGCGTGCCGGTGTTTCCATTTCCGGTCTCGTCGGCGGCGATCTGCCCGCTGCCTTCGTCGAAGCGCCAGTAGCCGACGAGGCCCTCCGCCGCCGGGTCTACGGTGTCCATCGCCTCCTGAATCTGCTCAGCCGAGCGGGCGACGCTCCAGACCCGCACCTCGTCGATGCCACCGGGGAACGTCCGGGCCGGATTGCTCTCGGAGCTGCCCACCCAGAGCGCCGCCGTGGCGTCGGCAACCGTGTGCGAGACGGCCCGCGCGGCGGCCTCTTCGCCGTCCACGTAGATCCGCATCGTGGCTCCGTCGAAGGTCGCGGCGACGTGCTGCCAGGCGTCGAGGACGAGCGCGCCGGAGGGCGTGCTGACCTCCTGCCACGAGCCGTTGCCGAGTAGGAAGTTGACCGTCCCGTTCGCGCCCACGCGGACGGCGTAGCCCCGGTCGTTGCCGGCCCCGTTCTGCTCCTTGTTGAGGACGCTGCCCTGGAACGCCTGGTCGCGCCACGCCGAGGGGTTGACGCGGGCTTCGAGCGTGATCTCGGTGCCCGTCACCCCGAGCGCGTCGCCGTCGCCGAGGTCCACGAAGTCGTCCTCGCCGTCGAAGGCGAGCGCGGCCCCGGCGCTCGTGCCCGTGCCCGTCGTGAAGGACCAGAGCGGGCCCTCGGTCGTGCCCGTGGGATTGGTCTCGTCAACGCGCCAGAAGTAGGTCGTCTCCGCGGCGAGCGGGCCGGGGTCGTAGAGCGGCTCGGCCTGCTGCGCGACCTCGGGCGGGGCGTCCGTGGTGCCGAAGTAGACGGTGTGCGAGACGGCTCCGGTGCCCGGTGCCCAGGTCAGGCGCGCGTTCGTCGGCGCGCCCGCCGCGCCGTCGGCGGGGCTGGGGGACGAGGCCGCGCCGGGCGGCTCGAAGCTGAGGAGAGTGAGGGTCGCCGGGGCCGAGCGCGCCCCGGTCGGCCCGACGGCGACGACCTCGACGGGTATCTCGGCCTGGCCCTCGACGCGCGCGAGCGACGGGACGAAGTAGGCCGTCCCCGACGTGCCGCCGAGGAATTGGGGCGATTCGTCCGGGAGGCGGCGGTAGACCTCGTAGTGTAGTGGCGGACCGCGTCGGGCGAGCCGGTCCAGCGCAGCCGGAGCGTGATCTCGTCCGGGGTCTCGTCCACGCGCCGCTCGACCGTCACGCCGGACGGCGGGGCCGGCGGCACGTTGGATTCGTAGACGGCCAGCTTCCCGACGCGCAGCTCGAACCCGCTCCCGGCCGTGGCGGGCACGACGAGTGACAGCCCGGCGAGCGTCTGCCCCGCGAAAGGGGAGAGGTCGAGCGTCTCGACGTTCCACCCTGCCGTGGCCGCCGGGCTGAGGGCGAGGGCCGTCACGCCGCCGAGATCACTGGCGAAGATCAGCCCGGCGCTCAGGCTCACCGGCCCCGGCTCGTCCACGCGGTAGGCGATCTCCAGCGTGGCATCCGCCGTCAGCTCGATGTCGGTCTGGAAGAGGCGGACGTGCTGCTCGGCGCTCACGTCGCCCGCCAGCCGGAGCGAGGAGCCGCCCTGGTAGGCCGTGGTGAAGTCGTAGCGGACGGTGATCGGCGTGCCCGCCGTCTCCACCCACCACCGCCACGTCGGCGCGACGTCCTGGAGCGAGAGGTTGTTCCAGCCGGTATCCTGCCACGCGGCGGGCGCGAGGTCCTCGCCGTCGAGGTAATACCCGAAGCCCTGCCCGACGCCGAAGTGCGTCCCGAAGGGCATCCCGGCAATCGAGGTCGCGGCCGGGACGTAGTGCGCGATGCCCTTCCAGCTTCCGGCGTCGGCCTGGCTCGGGTCGCCGTCGGGGCCGACCCAGAGGGCGCGCTCGGCGGCGTAGAACGCGTCGAGGTCTGGGACGAGGGTCTCGTCCGGGCGGTAGATGCCGAGCGAGGTCCGGTGGGCTTCGCCCTCGGGGAAGAGCGCCGGGAAGCTGCTGCCGAGGCCGAGGCCGCGGGCCTGGTAGTCGGCCCCGGCGTAGAGGTCGTAGGGGTCGCGCCCGAGCGACTGCGCGTAGGCGCGGCTCGCGCTCAGGTCCGCCGCCGTCCACCCGAAGTCGAGGAACAGGTAGTCCGAGACGAGGACGTCGCCCTGCTGGAAGAAGGCGTCGTTCTGGGCGTTGAGCTGCTCCTGCCAGGCGATGGCCCCCGACTCGGTCATCGCGTCGTACCACTCGATGCGGAGGTCGGAGTTCTCCTGCAAATAGATCATCATGTCCTGGAGGTCCGTGGCGAGCGCGGCGTTGCCGCCGGCCGTCTCCTGGTTGATGAACCACCCGTCGAAGCCGTAGTACTCGGCCGCCTCGATCAGCTTGTCCGCCACCGGGAACGCGTCGCCGTCGCGCTGCACGAAGTCGCGGACCCACTGGATCTGCCCGCCGAAGGCCGTGGGCGGGAAGAAGACGGTCCCGAGGACCTCCACGCCGTGGCGGTGCGCGGCGTCGGTCACGCCGGGGTTCGGCGCGAGGATCAGCCCCTCGCCGGCCGAGCCGCCCCAGAAGACGAGCACGTCCACGTAGGGCCAGTAGCTGAAGGCGTAGTAGGTCGCCTCCAGGCTGCCCTGCGAGGGGTTGCGGCTCGTCGGCGCGAAGGCCGAGAGCGGGTTCACGCGGGCCTCGCCGAGCCGGGCGTGGTCGTTGGCCTGGAGGCCGGGGACGGTGAAGCGCGGCTGGAGCGGGATGGCCGCCCGGTTGTAGGGCGCGTCGGGGTCCGAGGCCGGGCTCCAGCCCAGGAGCGTGTTCGGAAACCACGCCGAGGCGAACGGCTGGTC
>JBBSMV010000127.1:0-8764 GCA_038232975.1 Rhodothermales bacterium | reverse complement strand
ACAAGATACCGCCCCGCTCAGAGCCGCTCCTTGCGCTCCAGGTAGAGCGAGCGGAAGAGCATCGTGGCCGTGCGCGCCGTCTGCTCGGTGAACCAGTAGTTCACGCCCGCCCCGATGGCGGCCCCGGCCACCGGGATCAGCTGCCCGAGCTTGCGGGCGGCGAGGTTCTTGGCGAGCTCGCGCGGGACGTGGCGGTTCTGGTCGCGGAACGTCCCCGAGGCGTGGCGGCCCCGGTACTCGGTGTCGTGCGCGAAGGCGGCGGCGGCGACGCTGAGCTCGCGCACGGCGGCGTGCTTCGACGCCTGGCTGCCGGACGCCGCGACGTTGTAGATCGCCACCACGAGCGGCTGGAACTCGGGCTTGCGCAGCGGGAAGCCGTAGGCCCCGCCGATCTGCTGGATCACCCGGAAGCCGATCGTGAAGAGCAGCGGGATGTCGGCGGCGATGAAGAGCGGGCCGCCGAGGCTCGTCCCGCCGCCCTCAATCGCCGCGAGGATCGCGTTCTGGCTGAAGAACTCGCGGGCAATCGGGTCGAGGTCCTCGAGCGCCTCGTCGCGGAGGTCGTCCACCGCCTCGACCTCGAGGCCGTGGGCGCGGGCCTTCTCGAGGACGTCGGCTGCCTCGTAGGTCCACGCGCTGGCCTCGTTGAGCACCCCGAGGCCGTCCACGATGGCGTCCGAGAGCCGGTCCATAACCTCGGCCGGCACGACCTGGTCGAAGGCCCAATCAACGGGCTTCATCGCGAAGTCAATGGCCTGCTGGAGGAACGACGACTCGCCGTGCTGCCAGCGCTCGATCTCGCGCTGGGCTTGCTTTTCGTACTCGGTCAGGCGCATCCAGGTCGGGGGTCTCGTGTCGGGGGTCGGGAGTCAAATGCCCCGAGTCCCGAGCCGACACCCGACTCTCGACCCCCGACACCCGACTCAGTCTGTGCTGATGTCGTACTTCTTGAGGAGCCGGTACATCGTGGCCCGCCCGATGCCGAGCTCGACGGCGGCGCGGTCCACGTTGCCCTCGCAGAGCTCGTAGGCCCGCTCGACGGCGCGCTGCTTGAGCGTCTCGAGCGGGATAATTTCGTCCGACTCGCCGAGATGGAGGGTAGGCGGTTCGTCGTCGGCACCGGCCTCTATACCGTCGCCGCCGGGCGCAGGTTGCGCGGGCGCGGGTTGGGGCGATGCGGCGGCTCTCGCCGTGGGGGCACCGCCGGTGCGCTCGGTCCACGGCGTGATGCCCGCGTTCAGCTCCAGCATCAGGTCCTCGGCGGTGATCTGCTCGCCGTCGGAGATCAGGAGCGCGCGCTCGACGGCGTTCTTGAGCTCGCGGACGTTGCCGGGCCAGGGGTAGCTCAGGATGGCCTTGCTGGCCTTTTTCGAGAGGAGCTTGGCGTCGAACCCGTCGTGCTCGGCCTTGTAGGTCTCGACGAAGTGGTGGGCGAGGACCAGCACGTCCTGGCCGCGCTTGCGCAGCGGCGGCAGCGTGACGGGGAACTGGAAGAGGCGGTAGTACAAGTCCTCGCGGAAGCCGCCCGCCGAGATCATCGTGAGGACGTCCTTGTTGGTCGCCGAGATCACCCGGCAGTCGAAGGTGATCGTCTTGTCTCCGCCGACGCGGGTGACCTCGCGGTTCTGGAGCGCCCGCAGGAGCTTGGCCTGGAGGTCGAGGTCGAGCTCGCCGATCTCGTCGAGGAAGAGGGTCCCGCCGTCGGCCTGCTCGAACTTGCCGACGTGCCGGGCGTGTGCCCCGGTGAAGGAGCCTTTCTCGTGGCCGAAGAACTCGCTCTCCATCAGCTCGCGCGGGATCGCGGCGCAGTTGACGACGACGAACGGGCCGTGCTTGCGGGCGGAGTTGTAGTGGATCGCCCGGGCGACGAGCTCCTTGCCGGTCCCGCTCTCGCCCT
Source organism: Rhodothermales bacterium (assembly GCA_038232975.1). Lineage (GTDB taxonomy): Bacteria > Bacteroidota > Rhodothermia > Rhodothermales > JANQRZ01 > JANQRZ01. The sequence goes on along the minus strand of JBBSMV010000127.1, from coordinate 6,867 downwards.
GGATCGCCACCGTCAGGTCGCCGCGGAGGGTTTTCTGGACAAGCCGGTAGACCTCCTCCATCGCCGGGCTGTCGCCGACGATCTCGTCGAGGCCGTACTTCTGGGCGACCTCGCCGCGGAGGCTCTCGACCTCGCGCGCCAGCGCCACGCGCTCCTTGATGTGGCCGACGACCTTGTCGAGCTTCACGAGGTCGTCCTGGCCCTTCGTGATGTAGTCGTAGGCCCCGAGCCGCATCGCCTCGACGGCCGTCTCGACGTTGCCCTGCGCCGAGATCATCACGACCGGCAGGTCGGCGCGCCGCTTCTTGATGCGCTTGAGCGTCTCGACGCCGTCTATCCCCGGCATCATGATGTCGAGGAGCACGAGGTCGGGCGCGGCGTCGAGCCGGGCGAGGACCTCCTCGCCGCTGTGGAAGACCTCGACCTCGTGGTCGTCGTCCTTGTCGAGCCGGTAGGAGAGGAGGCGGGCGTAGTGGCGGTCGTCGTCGACGACGAAGAGGCGGTAGGGCATGTTTCAGAGGGCAGAGAGCAGGGGCAGAGGGCAGGAGGTAGCCCTTTCAGTGGGCGTCCGTAGGGGCGAACGGCGTTCGCCCTGCCGAGGCTGGTATCGGCCTCTGTCTCAGAGTGATAAAGCCCGACCCGCACTTTCGCGTGGGGGCGTCTCTGCCCCAGCGCAACCGACACAGCCCGCCCCGACGTGGGTAGGGACGCGGCGCGCCATGTCCTGCGGAGGCTGTTTCCCACTGAACCCAGCCTCTGTCAGATGAAGAGCAGCCCGAGCGTTCCGGCGACGAAGAGGTAGTAGGCGAAGTATCGGAGGTCGCCGCGCTGCACGAACGCGAGGACGACCTTGATCGCCCACACGCCGGCGGCATAGGCCACGAGCGTGCCCAGCACGAGCGGCACCCAGTCCACGGCCGCGCCGGTCTCCACCAGGTCTTTCACTTGCAGCAGCGTCGCCCCGAGGATGACGGGCAGCGACATGAGGAACGAGAAGTCGGCGGCCTGCTTGCGGTCCACGTCCATGTAGATCGCCGCGCAGATCGTCGAGCCCGAGCGCGAGATGCCGGGCATGAGCGCCGCCCCCTGCGCTAGCCCGACGACGAGCGCCTTCAGCGGCGAGAGCACGCCCTGCGGGTTCGGCCGGACGCGCGTCAGCAGCAGCAGCGTCCCCGTCACGAGGAGCATCGCGCAGACCACGCGCGGCTGGTCGAAGAACCCTTCGAGCGCGTCGTCGAAGAGGACGTAGACGAGCGCCGTCGGGACCATCGAGAGGAGGATGAAGGCGAGGAGCCGGACCGAGCTGGCCGCGCCGCCGCCGACGGCGAGCTCGCCGCGCCGCTCGCCCGCGCCGGCCCGCCTGCCCGGCGGTGTGCTCCCGAGCGGCTCGGCGGCCTCGTGCTCGATCGTCCCCGCCGAGAACGCCGCGCCCACGACGCCGGGGCGATGGATCAGCCGGAAGGCGTCCTTGAACAGGTCGAGGATGCGCCGCCGGTAGACCGTCAGGATCGAGCACACCGTCCCGAAGTGGACGAAGATGTCGAAGACGAGGTTGCCAGCGCCTTCGGTGTTGAGCCCGAGCAGGTACTGCCCGAGGACGAGGTGGCCCGACGAGGAGATCGGCAAGAACTCGGCGATGCCTTGCACGAGGCCGAGGAGGATGGCTTCCCACCAGGCCATAGGAATGTTGAGTTGCGAGTGTCGAGTGACGAGTTGGAGCCGGGCGGAAGGTACGGAGCAGCGGAGGGTGTCGAGGCTCTTCCGCGCGGCACCCGTAGGGGCGACCCCGCGTGGTCGCCCTGGTGGGATAATGATGTGAGGGCCGGACATGGCACGCCCTGTCCCTACGAGCTCACCATCTGCCGTCCCGCCGTCCACCGTCTCACAGTCCACTGGGCAGCCGAGGCTCCACCAGCACTACATCCTCGCGCTCCAGGCGGACGAGGCCCGGCGCACCGCCCTTAACGGGGCGGACGTACTTCCGCTCGGTCACGATGACCGGCACGAGCGCCTGCGTCCTGGCCTGGCTGAAGTGCGCCGCGAGCGCCGCCGCCGCCTCGACCACACGGCGCTCCGGCATCGCGGTCTTGCTGTCGCGCCGGACGACGACGTGCGAGCCGGGGACGCCGCGCGCGTGGAGCCACAGGTCGTGCGGGTGCGCCCAGCGCGTGGTCAACTCCGCGTTGCCCTTCGCGCTCTTGCCGACCCACGCCTCGTAGCCGCCGCCGAGCGGAAACCGGCGGAACGGCTCGCGCTCCTCGCCCGCGCCTTCTCGCCCGAGCAGCGCGCCGAGCGCGCGCTTTTCCTCCTCGACGAACGCCTCGAGGTCGGGCAGCCGGTCGAGGCGGCGGAGCCGGGCGAGGAGGGCGGCGGCAGCCTCGGCCTCGGCCTGCACGCCCTCCCACCGGGCCTCGGCGTGGGCGCGCGCCGCGCGCGTGCGGCGGGCCTTGTCGTAGAACCGCTCGGCGTTTTCGACCCCGGTGAGGGCCGGGTCGAGCGGGACCGTGACGGGCGCACCGTCTGCGAGGATATCCGGCAGCGTGATCTCGGCGGTGCCGGCGGGCCGGCCGGTGGCCTGGGCCATGAGGAGGTGGCCGAAGCGCTCGTAGGTGCCGGCGCGGCTCTCGTTCGCCAGCTCCTCGAGCATCCGGGCGGCGCTGCGGCCGAGGCGCTCGGCGACGGCGCTGAGCTTTTTCTCGAGCGGCTCGTAGGCCGCGTCGAACCGCTGCTGCCCGAGGCGGCGGCGGGCGTAGACGCGCGCGGCCTCGTCGGCCGTCCTGAAGCGCTCCTCGCGCAGGCCCTCGTCGGCGCTGCGCAGGGCCAGGAGCGAGAAGGCCTCGACGCGCGTGCCGCGCCACCACACGCGCGGCGAGGGCTCGGCGAGGGCTGCCTCGATCTTTTGCGACGCCTCGAAGAGCGCCCGGCGCTCGGCCTCGGACGCAGCGGCGGGCGACGCGGTCCCGACTCCGGCGCGGGCGACGGCCTCCTCGGCGAGGCTCCGGTCGAAGAGCGGGAGGGCGGCCTGCACGGCCTGCGCGACGGTCTTGCGGTCGGCATGCCACCGCGCCTCGAAGTCCTCGAAGCTCGCCACCTCCGGCGCGGCGCGCGGCGCGGGCGGCGGCGCGTCCGCCCACTCGTCCCCACCCTGGAACGCCTCGACCACGCGGTCCTCTTCGAGGAGCCACACGTTCGGGCGCGGGCCGAAGAGCTGAACCTGGAACCGAAGGCCGCCCTCGAGCTCGACGAACACGACGCGGTCGCGCGCCGCCGTCCGCACCGCCGCGACCCGGCGGCCGTGCGCGGCCTCGAACAGGCTGGCGCTGTTGCGGCGGGCGCGGCCCCGGCCGGGGTTGCGGAAGAGCAGCCGTAGCTCGGGCCGGACGACAGCTACGAGCGTCCACTCCGCCGCCTGGTCTGCTGTGCCCCGGAGCGAGAGCGACAGCTCGGCGCGGTTCTGCGAGTAGGCGTCGGCGACGACCGCGCCGCAGAGCGAGGCATCCCACTCGGCAGCGAGGGCGCGGAGGGTGTAGTAGGTCAGGAGCACAGGGCTGGGTCCGGTGATTCAGAACGGAGCCGGGCAGGAGGACCCGGTGGCGTTGGCGAGGCGCGTGAGGGACTCGTCCCGGAGAAGCCAGATGCTCCCGGATCGGAGTCCGGGGCAGGCTGAGCATCGGGCGACGAGTGCAACGCGGTCAGCGCCGCCGGGGACCCTGCGTAGGCTGACCCTGCGTAGGCTGTGAGGGATTCGCCGGACACAGCCTCAGGGCACCTCGCGCAGGAGGCAGCCGAACGCGGTCTCGGCGAGGCGCTCGGCGAGGACACGAACCAGGTCGTCCTCCAGGTCGCGCTCGGCCTCGGCGCGGGCGTCCGCGTCGAACAGGCGGCGCTCGGACCCGGAGAGGGCGAGCGTGCGGAGGCTGCCGCCGTACTCGCCGCGCGCGATCCGGTCCCGGACGGACCTCTCGACCTCACGCTCGCAGAGCACCCGCCCCGTGCCCGCCTCCACGACGTCGAAGGCAACCGTCGCCGAGAGCAGCACCTCGTCCTCGATGCGGGTGTAGGCGATGCGCTCGCCGCCACGTGTCCGGGCCGACTTCTCCTCACGATCCTTCTCGGTCACGGTGCGCTCGAAGCGGTTGACCTCGGCTGCGAAAACAGCGTCCACGCCGAGTGTGCGGCCGAGGTCGGCCAGGTCGCGCGGGCTGAGCGGTTCGCGCTCCAGGCTGAGGTCGCGGAGGGCGCGGCGGACGAGCGCCTGCTCGAGGGCGAGCACGAACGGCGGCGGCTGCGTCCAGTGGTCGAGCTCCAGCTCGTCGTTGAGGGCACCGACGAAGCCGCGCGGCAGATCGCGTGCCCGGCGCGTCGGCTGGACCGGGGCAAAGGCCGTGCGGAGGCTGCCCCGGTCGAGGGCCTCGGTCTGGCGGCGGATGATCTGGGCGGCGGCGGCGCTGCCGGGCGGGACGAGGTCGAGCGCCTGCCCCGCAAAGTGGTGGGCGGCGCGGAAGTTTCCCTTCGCAGCCTCGGCGTCGGACAAGGCCACGTAGGCGTCGGTCGTCGCCAGCGTCAGCGCCTCCTCGCGCTGCGGCGACGACTCGTACTGCCGGGCGGAGGAGTACCCCTGGATAGCCCGCCAAAACTCGCCGCGCGCGACGGCCGCCGCGCCCTCGTCCAGGAACACGGCGACCGCCGCGTCGAAGTTGGCGCGGCGCTGCTCAGCATAGCCCGCCGGAAGCGCCAGCGCCACCCCGACGCCCTGTGCCATAGCGACGAGACCGTCCAGCCTCCGGTGCGTGTTGGCAGCCCCGATCCACTCGCCCGCCGCCTCGTACTCGGCGATGTACCGTAGCTGCCGCTCGACGGCGATCTTCCCGGCTTCGATTAGCCGCCCGCGCGCCTTCCGCAGGCCCGGCTGCTCTGTCAGCGACTCGGCATAGTGGTAGGCCGCCGCTTCGTAGTCACCCCGCAGCTCGAGCGCCTGCCCCTCGTTGTAAAGCTCGTCGGCGCTTTTGCAGCTGGCGGAGAGGAGGGCGAGGCCGGCGAGGAGCAGGACGAGACGCATGGCGAGAAAGGGCGAGAAAGGGCGAGATCGGAGGCAAGGTAGCACGCCGCGACGGAGCAGGCTCTTCGTAACAGCCGCTACGCCGAACGCTCCCCCGCGAGCCGGGCGAGGATCGGCGCGGCGGCCTTGACCGAGTGGACGTAGTAGCGCGCCGTGAGCCGCGCCCGCGCCTCGGCCGAGAGGTCGCCGTGGAAGCCCTGCCGCGCGATCCGGTCCTGCCGGACGTGGTAAAGACCGAGCGCGGCAGCGACCGAGACGTTGTAGCTCTGCACGAACCCGTCGAGCGGCAGCAGCACGTTCAGGTCGGCGCGCGCCAGGAGGGCCTCCGAGACCCCGTCGCGCTCGTTCCCGAAGGCGAGCGCCGTCGGCACGGTGAAGTCTAGCTCGGCGATGGGCACCGCGTCGGCGGCGAGGTGCATCGCGGCGATCCGGTAGCCGGCGGCGCGGAGGCCGTCGCAGGCCGAGGTGGCGTCGGGCCAGAGGTGGAGGTCGAGCCACTTGTCGGCCCCCTGACTCTGCCGCCGCGCCCGCCCGGTCCCGCCCGCGACGGGTGCCCCGTCTTCGATGGGCGTCTCCTCGCTGAGCGCCGCCGCCCACTCGGCGGCCTCGCCCTGGAGCTCCACGAGGTGGGCCGCGCCGACGCCCAGCCCCTCGGCGCTGCGGAGTGCGGCGTTGACGTTGCCGAGGTCGTGGACGCGCTCCAGGACGGGCACCACGCTCGTCGTCCGCGCCGCCACGACCGCTGCGATCCGCGCCTGGCGCTCGGCCCCGACGAACGGCGCGAGGCCCTCGATCACCTCGTCCGGCGTGAAGGGCCGGCCGCCGAAGACGAACGGGGCGGAGGGGGCGAAGAGAGACGGCACGGCCGGCTGAACAAAGCGAGAGAGGGTCCGTTGGAAGATACCCGCTCCGAGTCGAGAGTCACGGGTCGGGAGTCGAGTGTCACAAGCCGCGAGACACCGCTCCGCCCTCTCGACCCCAGACCCTTGCCCCTATGCAGCTCCAGGACAAAGTCGCCGTCGTCACCGGCGCGAGCCTCGGCCGCGCCTTCGCCGACGCCCTCGTCGCCCGAGGCGCGGCGGTCTTCGGCCTCGCCCGCAGCGCCGACGACCTCCAGGACGCCCAGGACGCCCTCGGCGACGCCTTCCACCCCGTCGCCTGCGACGTCCGCGACCCCGACGACGTCGCGCGCGCCTTCCAGGAGGTGGAGGCCGAAGCCGGCCGCTGCGACGTGCTCATCAACAACGCCGGCCTCGGCCGCTTCGACTCAGTGGAAGACTATGACGACGAGGCATGGAACGTGATGATGGACACCAACGTGACCGGCCTCTTCTTCTGCACCCGCGCCGCCGTCCCGATGATGAAGGCGCAGAACGCCGAGAGCGGCTTCGGCGGGCACATCGTCAACATCGCCTCGGTCGCCGGCCTCCTCGGCAACGCGGGCCTCAGCGGCTACAACGCCACGAAGTTCGCCGTGCGCGGCTTCTCCGAGGCCATCATGAAGGAGCTGCGCGAGGACGGGATCAAGGTGACGTGCGTCTACCCCGGCTCGGTCGAAACGCACTTCGCCGACGAGGCCGGCACGAGCGGCTCGAAGAACCCGATGCAGCCGGAGAGCGTCGCGGCGACCGTCGTCCACGTCCTCGAAGGGCCGGACAACTACCTCATCTCCGAGGTGGTGATGCGCCCCCTCCGCCCGAAAGGCTGAGTGCTGCGACCAGCTCTTGCTGACAGGTTCGCCCTTCGCCCTGTCTACCACCCCGCACGCACGGCCGTGCGTGCTCCCCTCCTGGACAGGAGGGGGACTT
>JBBSMV010000126.1:0-8828 GCA_038232975.1 Rhodothermales bacterium | reverse complement strand
GGCCGGCGCGGCGGCCCTCCTCCTCTCGCACGAGCCGACTGGCACGCCGGCCGAGGTGCTCGACGCGCTGCGTGACAAGGCGGTGCGGGATGGAGAGGCATCGTATTTGCGCGCGGGGTCTGCCGCCTCCCCATCGTCTCCAGCAAGGTCCCCTTTGCCCGAGCTCTCCCCTTACCACGCACCCGCCGCCGAGGCCCTCGCCCCAGAGCAGCTCCTGCGCCTGCTGGAGATCTCCGCCCGCCTCAACTCGGCCGAGGGCACGGGGCAGCTCCTCCCCTTCATCATCCGCACCGCCGCCGAGGTCCTCGGCTGCGCCGCCGCCTCGCTCCTGCTCTACGACGAGGACGCCGAGCAGCTCCGCTTCGCCGCCGCCACCGGGGCCGACCCCGAGACCCTCGCCCAAATCCCCGTCCCCATCGAGGGCACCATCGCCGGGACGATTTTCCGCGAGAACCGGCCGGTCTGTATCGAGAACGCTGAGGAGGACGAGCGCCACTACGGGGGCGTAGATGAGGAGGCGGGCTTCCACACGCGCTCGCTCCTCGGCGTCCCGATGCGCGTCGAAGGCCGGGTCGTGGGCGTGCTCGAGGCGCTCAACAAGCGCGAGGGCAGCTTCTCGGACGAGGACGAGCTGATGCTGCGCATGATCGCCGACCAGGCCGCCGTGGCGCTCCGCGCCGCGCGCCAGGTGCAGGCCCTCCGCGAGGCGCACGACCGGCTGGCCCGGATCGAGGCGATGAAGAGCCGCTTCCTCACCCTCGCCTCGCACGAGCTGCGCACGCCGCTGACGTCCATCAAGGGCTTCGCCGAGATCATCCGCGACGAGGCCACCCTCCCCGAGGCCGTCGGCTTCGCCGAGACCATCCTCGAGGAGGTGGACACGATGGGTGCCGTGATCGAGGCGATGAGCGAGGTGAACGCGCTGCGCACCGGCTCCGACGCCTTCGCCCCCCGGATGATGCCGGTCAACGACGCGCTCGGAAACGCGTGCGACGCCGTGGCCGGCCTCGTAGCCGCGAAGCAGCACGCGCTCACCATCGAGCCGGACGCGGCCCCGCTCCTCGTGCGCGCCGACGCGGTGAAGCTGACGACGGTCCTGACGAACCTCCTCGACAACGCGGCGCGCTTCACGCCGGCCGGCGGGCGGATCACGCTCCGCGCCCGCGCCCAGGACGGCGGCGTGCTCGTCGAGGTCGCCGACACCGGGCGCGGGCTGGCCGCTGAGCACCTCGAGGCCGTCTTCAGCGACTTCTTCCAGGTCGAGGACGCGCTCACCCGCACCCACGGCGGCCTCGGCCTCGGCCTCACCATCGCGCGCGGGATCGCCGAGATCCACGGCGGCCGGCTGTGGGCCGAGAGCGACGGCCCTGGGCAGGGCGCGACGTTCTACCTCTGGCTCCCGGCGGCCTCGCTCCAGCGCGTGGTGGTAGCCCAGCCTCCGGCCGTCTCCGATGCCGTTTCGAGCTGGGCAGCCTGAATGGCAGGGAGCCAGGGCATAGGCAACGCCGCCGGCGGTCTCAGGAAACGGTCACAGCGTTAAGGAGCGTCCTGCTGCACGGCCTCTATCTCGAGCTCCAGCTCGACCTCGTTCCCGACGAGGAGCCCGCCCATCTCCAGGGCCTGGTTCCACGTCAGCCCGAACTCGGTGCGGTCAATCGTCCCGGTGGCCTCAAGGGCGATGCGGCTGCCGCCCCACGGGTCGGTCGCCTCGCCGAGGTACGCGACGTCGAGGACAACGCGCTTTGTGGTACCGTGAATCGTAAGCTCGCCTGCGAGCTTGGCGCGGTTGCCGCTCACCTCGCTGACGCCGTCGCTCTTGAAGGTCATCGTCGGGAACTCCTCGGCGGCGAAGAAATCCCCCGAGCGGAGGTGGCCGTCGCGCTTCTCGTCGCCGGTGCCGATCGTGGCGACCTGGACCGTGGCCTCGGCTTCGAGCGTGTCGAGCTGGCCCGGGGCCATGCGGACGGTCCCTTCGAAGGTGTGGAAACGGCCGCGCACCTTGCTGAAGCCGAGGTGGCGGACCTTGAAGGCCACCTGCGAGTGCGACGGGTCAACGGAGTAGGTCTGGAGAGCAGTTTGCGTTTCCACGAGGCGTAGGGTTGGGAGGAGAGAAAACGGCTTCAAGGTATTTAGTCGTTGCAACAAGTATTGTTTCACGCGCGACACCTCTCCTCCTGTGTCAACACCGCGTGAAGCCTGCGGCGCGGCGACACCTCCCCCTCGAGGCCGCGTACCAGCCTGCGTGTTCAGCGAACCGGACCCTCCTGTGGAAGCGCCCCCTCCCCTCATCCATTCCGTCGTTGCCGCCGGCAGGCCGCTGAGGCCGCGCGTCGTGGTCGTCGGGACCGGGCACGCCGGTCTCGAAGCCGTCAAGGCGCTCGACGGCGCGCCCGTGGACGTGCTCCTCGTGGACCGGAACAACTACCACAAGTTTCAGCCGCTCCTCTACCAGGTCGGCACCTCGGGGCTGCACCCGGGCAACATCACCCAGCCGGCCCGCCACATCTTCCAGGGCCAGGCCAACTTCGACTTCCGCCTCGGCAAGGTCGTCGGGGTGGACTTCGCGGCGCGGCTCGTGCTGCTCGACGTCGGGCCGCCGGTCGGGTACGACTACCTGATCCTCGCTGCCGGGGCCTCGACTAACTACTTCGGAGTCGAGGGGGCACAGCGCTACGGCTTCCCGCTCAAGAATATCCCCGATGCCATCAACCTGCGGAGCCACGTCATTGGGCAGTTCGAGGCGGCCAACCGGAACCCCGGCCTCATCGAGGGGGGCGCACTCACGTTCGCCATCGTCGGCGGCGGGGCGACTGGCGTCGAGACCGCAGGCGCGCTCGTCGAGCTCTTCGACCGGGTGCTCGAGCGCGACTTCCCCGGCCTCGACGTGGAGCGGGCGCGGGTCGTCCTGATCGAGCAGGGCGATGCCCTGATGACGGCCTACAAGCCGGAGCTTCGCGCCTACACCCGGCGCGTGCTGGCGCGGCGCGGCGTCGAGGTCCGGCTCGGCACGGCGGTCGAGCGCGTGACGCCCGAGGCCGTCCACCTCAAGGGCGGCGAGGTGCTCGAGACGCAGACGCTCATCTGGGCGGCCGGCGTCCGCGCCAACCCCCTCGCCGACGAGCTCGGCGTCGCGCAGACCCACGGCTACCGCGTCGTCGTGGACGAGCACCTCCGCCTCCCTGGACATCCCGAGGTGTTCGTCGTGGGCGACATGGCCGGGGCGACCGCGCCGGACGGCGACCTCTATCCGCAGGTGGCGCAGGTGGCGATCCAGCAAGGAAAGCACGCCGCGCGCACCATCGAGCGGGCGCTGGAGGGACAGGCACCCGAGCCGTTCCGCTACCGCGACCTCGGCATGATGGCGACCATCGGCCGCAACGCTGCGATCGCGCAGTTCCCCGGCGGGTTCGGGCTGACGGGGTTCCCGGCGTGGCTGGCCTGGGCTGGGCTGCACGTCGTCAAGCTCGCCGGCTTCCGCAACCGGCTCGACGTGCTCGTGAACTGGACCTACAACTACTTCACCTACGACCGCGGCCCGCGCCTCATCCTGACGACGTTTCCTGAGACCGACGAGATTGAGGGCGCGCGCCGGGCCGTGCTCACGGCCGCCCCCACCGACGGCGGGCCGGCCGGCTCGCAGGACCCGCGCCTCGGCTGACCCCGGCTCAGGCGATCCCTGGCTCAGGCGACGCGCTCGACCGACTGCACGCTGTAGCCGGCGTCCTCGACGGCCTCGGTGAGCGCGTCGGGCGAGACCTCGTGGCCTTCGTAGCGCACGCGCGCCCGGCCGATCCCGACCTCGTCCACCTGAAGGCCCTCGACTTGGGCGAGCGACCCTTCGACGGCGTCGATGCAGTGGCGGCAGGTCATGCCCTCGATGTGAATGTCTACGGTAGTCATGGGAGATGCGGGGTTGGAAGAGCGGAGGGCTGAGTACGCCGGGCGCGCCGCCGGGTTCAGGGCTGGGACGCGGCCGCTAGCGGCGGTGTGCCGGTGGGGCGACCGGCCCGAGGCTGGGGCTGAACCTTTCGCCGGGCCGGCCGTTGGCTAGCGCTCGGCTTGTCTCCACCCCTATGCCCCACCCCGTCCTCGCCCAGCTCCTCGATGCCGAGCGCGTCGTCATCAGCACGCACATCCGGCCCGACGGCGACGCCCTCGGCTCGCAGATCGCGCTCGCGCTCTTCCTGCGCAAGCTCGGCAAGCACGTCACGCTCCTCAACGCCGACCCGCCGCCGCGCAACCTCGAATGGATGCTCGAGCTCTCCGACGTGACGACGTTCACCGGCGCGCTCAAGCAGCTCAAGCGCATCGCCGAGGCCGACGCGCTCGTGGTCGTCGACACCAACACCGAGGAGCGGATCGGCAAGCTCGGCCCTATCCTCCGCGATGCGACCGCCCCGAAGCTCCTGGTTGACCACCACCCCGGCCCGGAGCGCTGGTTCGACCACCAGCTCCTCCGCACCGACGCCTCGGCGACCGGCGAGATCCTCTACGACATCATCGCCGAGCACGACGCCGGCCTCATTGATGCCGAGATCGCCACGGCGCTCTACGCCGCGATCATGACCGACACCGGCTCCTTCCGCTACGGCTCGACGACGGCCCGCGTCCACCAGATCACCGCCGACCTGCTCGCGCGCGGCGACATCGTCCCGGAGCCGATCCACGTCGCCATCTTCGACACCCGCTTGCCGAGCAGCCTCCGCCTGCTCGCCCGCGCGCTCGACACGATCACGACGGTCTACGACGGGCAGATTGCCTACGTCGTCGTCTCGCTCGACGCGATGAACGGGGCCGGGGCGCGCTCGGACGAGGCCGAGGGGATCGTCAGCTACCCGCTCTCGCTCGAGGGCGTCCGCGCCGTCGTGATGTTCCTCGAGACGCCCTCCGGGATCAAGTGCTCGTTCCGCTCGAAGGGCGCGCTGGCGATCAACGGCTGGGCGCGCGCCTTCGGCGGGGGCGGCCACCGCAACGCCGCTGGGGCCTACGTCCGCGACGAGCTGCTGCGCGAGGTCATAGACCGCGTGATCGCCGCCGCCCCGACGTACCTCGACCTCGGCGAGGAGTACGAGCACGACGGCGAGATTTCGGAGGCCGACCTCGCGCTGCTGGCCTCGTTCCAGGGCAAGCTCTAGCGCGTGATTCGTGAGACGTGATTCGTGAGGCCAAGCACCGCCGTTGAAAGGGGATTCACGAATCACGTCTCACGAATCACGAAGCAAACCCTCTTCCCGATGTGCCGAATCATCCCAATCCTCCTCCTCGCCTCGGCCGCCGCCGCGCAGCCCCTCGACTTCGAGCGGCTCATCGCGCCGTTCCCCGTTCTCGACGCCGACGGCGATCCGTATGACCTCGCCTTCGCGGGGGCGTTCAACAACCCGCGCACCCAGCTCGCCGACCCCGACGGCGACGGCGACCTCGGCCTCTTCATCCTCGAGGAGCAGGGGCGGATCAGCTACTACGAGCACCTCGGCGACCTCGCCTTCGCCTGGCGCTCGGACCGCTACGCCGGGATTGATGCCGGCTCGTGGTTCCGCTTCGGCGACCTCGACGGCGACGGCGACGAGGACCTCCTGACGCAGCGCGCCTCCGGGCAGGTCCGCTACTGGCGCAACGACGGCGCGACCGGCGGCGGAGCCGAGCCGACCTTCACGCTCGCCGCCGACCCGCTCCTCGCCGTGAGCGGCGAGCCGGTCAACCCCGAGGACCCGAACGTCCCCGCCCTCGCTGACATAGACGGCGACGGCGACCTCGACCTCTTCCTCGGCCGCGCCGACAGCGGCAAGATCCGCTGGTACCGCCACACCGGCACCGACGGCAGCGGCGTCCCGCGCTACGAGCTGGCCGGCGAGCAGTTTCAGGACCTCGTCATCTTCGAGTCGAACCCGACGTGCGGCGACGGGGCCGACGGGGCACCGATCTACATCACGCCAGGCAGCCCCGCCGGCACGGGCGACCTCTCGCCCTCGCGCGGCTCGCTCCACGGCCAGAACGCCCTCACCTTCGCCGACGTGGACGGCGACGGCGACCTCGACCTGCTCTGGGGCGACTTCTTCACCCCAAGCCTCTACTTCTTCCGCAACGAAGGCTCGCCCACCGACCCCGACTTCGTGCTCGTCTCCGAGACCTACCCGCTCGACAACCCGCTCACGACGGCCGGCTACAACGTCCCCTCCTTCGGCGACCTCGACGGCGATGGCGACGCCGACCTCGTCATCGGCATCGTCGGCGGGTTCTGCTCGACGACGGCCAACCTGACCGACAACCTCTACTACCTCGAAAACACCGGCTCGCCGACCGAGGCGGACTACGAGGAGCGCACGAGCCGGCTCCTCGACGCCGTCGACGTCGGCCGCGCGAGCTATCCGGCGGCCGAGGACCTCGACGGCGACGGCGACCTCGACCTGCTCGTCGGCAGCGCCTTCAACCCGCGCCCGGGCGGGCCGCTGCGCGCCAGCCTCTTCCGCTTCGAGAACACCGGCACCGCGACGGAGCCGCAACTCCGCCTCGCCGACGACGACTTCCTCGGCCTCGACGTGGATTTTTCCAACCACTACGCTCCGGCCTTCGGCGACCTCGACGGCGACGGCCGCCGCGACCTCCTCGTCGGCACCTTCGGCGGGCGGATGGCCTTTCTGCTGAACACCGGCGACGGCTTCGCGCTGACGGTCGAGGCGCTCCAGGACCTCGACGTCGGCCAGACGGCGACGCCCACGCTCGGCGACCTCGACGGCGACGGCGACCTCGACCTGCTCGTCGGCGAGTTCTCGGGGACGCTCAACTACTTCCGCAACGACGGATCGGCGCAGGTCCCCAACTTCACCGAGGCTACGCTCCCCGGCCTCGCCGACGACCTCGACGTGGGCCGCTACAGCGCCCCCCACCTCGCTGACGTGGACGCCGACGGCGACCTCGACCTGCTCGTCGGGACCGAGGACCGCGATGTGCTCTTCTACCGGAACGTCGGGACCCCGGCGGCCCCGAGCTTCGAGGAAGGGCCGCTGGAGGCGGGCGCGCTCCGCTTCAACACCTCCCCCACCGCCGGAGACTTCGACGGCGACGGCGACCTCGACCTCGTCACGGGCGACCTCGCCGGCGGGCTGCTCTACCTCGCCAACCGCCGGATCACGACCTCGAACGCCGCCCCGCCGGGCGCGCCGGGGCGAGGGCGGGTCGAGACGGTCCCCACCCCGTTCGGCGAGGCGACGACGCTGCGGGTCGGCGCGAGCCGCGAGCCGATGACGCTCGCGCTCTTCGACGCCGCCGGGCGCGAGCTGCGGCGCTGGCTGCTCCGCCCGCACGTCGGTGCCCAATCCGTGGCGTGGGACGGGACGACGGCCGCCGGTGCCCCCGTCCCAAGCGGCCTCTACGTCGCCCGCCTCACGGCCGGCGACCGACTCCTCGCCACGAGCAAGCTGACGCGCCTGCGCTAGAGCAGGGGACAGGGGGTGTGGGGGCTGGGCGTGTGGGCGTGGCTCTACCCTGAAACGGGAAGCCCTCCCCTACCCCCGTACTCACACCCACCTGCGTGCTCACACCCACCTGCGCTTCACGCTAGCACGTCGCGCGACTCAGTAGACCCAATAGGGTCTCGAACGGGTGCATTAGGGTTCCCGTCGGTACACCTGGATGCCCATTCTCTCGTTTTAACGGGTAGGGCACCAATATAGCTAGAGCAATATAGCTAGAGCGTCGCTGCGGAGCAGGCAGACGCAAAATCTCAACCACCTATCGGGAGTCATCATGCCAAGCCAGAAAGCAATAGAGCGGGCGCGGGCCACCCGCCCTGAGACCGGCCTTTCGGCCGACCCGATGCTGCGCCACAGCTACGGCGGGCAGATGGAAGCAGCCGCCGAAGCCTTTATGGTCAGCGCCTTCGAGCAGGGTGGGCGCGGGCCGATCGGCGAGGACGGCGTGCCGCCGGTGCTCGTCGCCGCCGCGATGCACGTCCTCAACCGGGCGGCGTGGACGCAGCCCTCGGACGAGCAGGTGAAGGCCGCGATGTTCCTCTCGCAGCAGGCGCAGCACCCTGACGCCCCGGATAGCCCTGAGCGGCGCGCTGCCTGAGCCAAGTGCGCCTAGCGTCTCACGGCGCGGAACGCTGAGGCCGCAGTCAGGCGGTTAGGGTTTATATTAGGTCGGCGCGCGCACGCCGCAGCCCGACCCCGCCCACGCCCCCACCTGCCATGCCGCCCCCTCCCTCGGTACCGCCACCGGGAACGCCCGAACCTCACGCGGCAAGGGCGCTCTCGGCAAACCCGCCCCGGTGGCTGAAGCCACTCTTCGCGCTCGTCCTGGTCTTCCTCGTAGCGCAGTTCGTGCTGCGCGAGGTCCGGTCCGAGATGTTCCCGACGTTCCTGCTCCCGTCCGGCCCCACGCTGTACCGGACCACGCCGGACGGGATGGTCTATTCCCGCACCGAGTACTACGCGGTAGGCCCCGACGGGACCGAGACCCTCGTCCCGCTCAAGGGCGCGCTGAAGGGCGTCTCCTCCTCTTTCCTTCGCTACCTGGCCGGTGACAACCCCAGCCTGCAGCCGCGCGGGGGTGCCACCGAGGAGCGCCTGGAGGAGATGAAAGCGTGGCTCCGGCAGCGACTCGAGGCCGCCTTGGGCCACCCTGCGGTTGCGCTCCGCGTCGTCAAGCGGACGTACCGGATGCACCCCTTCTCCGCCGACCGCACCGAGGAGGTGCTCCAGACGCAGTTGGACACGACCCTCTCCCTCGTTCCTGACCCATAACCATGTTCTCCTTCGACCGGTGGATCCGTAGCTACACCGTCCCGACGGAGGGGCTGGCTCTGTTCAGGATCGTGCTCGCCGGCTCCG
>JBBSMV010000125.1:0-8837 GCA_038232975.1 Rhodothermales bacterium | reverse complement strand
CCCGGCGAAGCTCGTCCTCCCGACGGCGGTATGGCTCGGTGTCTACACGCTCTTCTTCTTTTTCTGGGAGCCGCACAACGTCGAGTTCTGGATTCCGCAGTCGGTGTGCGTGTGGCTGCTCGTCGTGCTCTTCTGGAGCGCCGGCCCGGCGGGGCAGGTCCGACGCCGCAGCGCCTTCTTCGCCGTCCTCGCCGCGCTCCTGCTCGGCATTAACTATTTCGGGACGATCCGCTTTGCGCAGGACCCGGACCGCGACATCTACCGCTACGCAGTGCAACCCCTGGCGGCGGAGGTGGCCTTAGGCGACCCCCCGGCAGGCCCAGGGCAGGCGCTCGTGGTGCTCGGCCGCTCGCACCTGATGCGCGACTACGTGACGTATCTGAGCGGTGCCCGCGTCCTCGGGATCGACGAGACGCTCGCGGAGGTCGGCGACGCCGAGGCAGCTACGGCGCAGCTCAGGGACTCCGTTGAGGTAGCTCTCAGGACCGGGCACGACGTGCTGGTTCTCGCCTCAGCCGTCGAGCCTGAAGCGCAGGTACATCTCCGCTTCGGAGCGACCATGGACTCGGTGACGACGGCGCTGTGGCGTCCATACCGCGCGACGTGGAGCCGGGAGACGCCGGTGCCAGGCGTGACGTACTACCGCATCGACGCGCCGGGACGCTAGGGCGCAGCGGCCTCGACGGCGGCGCGGAGCGGGCCGAGCCGGAGCCGGCCTTCGTAGCGCTGCCCGTTGAGGAAGAGCGCGGGCGTGCCGTCTACCCCGCTCTGGACGCCGCTGCGGTAGTCGGCCCGGACGCTCTCGGCGAAGGCGTGGGTGTCGAGCTGCTCGCCGAGGAGGCCCAGGTCGAGGCCGAGGTCGGCGGCGAGGGCCTCGATGCGGGCACGGTCGAGGGCGTCGTGGTGGGCGGTGAGGGCGTCGTGCATCGGCCAGAACTTCCCCTGGGCACCGGCGGCCTCGGCGGCCTCGGCGGCGAGCTGGGCGTGGGGGTGGACCCGGACGAGCGGGTAGTGCCGGTAGGCGACGCGGAGGTCGTCGCGCTCGGCGCGGAGCGTGTCGAGCAAGCCCTCGGCGCGGGCGCAGTAGGGGCACTCGAAGTCGCCGTAGACCAGCACCGTCACGGCGGCGGCGTCCGGCCCACGGCGGTGGTCGTGGTCGCTCACCGGCGGAGCGAGGCGGCGGCGCTCCTGGACGGGCACGCGCGCGTCGGCTCGGTCGGCCTCGGCGCGGCCGGCAGCGTCGGAGGGCCGGCTGACGACGACCGTGCCGTCGGCGGTCTCTTTGCGCTGCGCGCCGCCGCTGAGGAAGCCGGGCAGCCCGCCGGCCTCGGCGTAGCGGCGGAGCATCCACAGCTCCGGCAGAATCTCGGCGACGATCTCGCCCCGGTCGAACATCCGCACCACCGCGCTCTCCGAGGCCACCACCGCGACGGCCCCGGTGCGGAGCGTGATCGAGGCCCCGGCCATGTGGCGGCTCCCGAGGCCGAGCGGGATGTCTATCCCTTCGGAGGAGGCGTCGATGTAGCGCGCGGCCGAGACGGCGACGCCTTCGTTGGTGACGATGAAGCCGCCGTCGAGCTGGGCCAGCTCCTTGACGGTCTCGCGGAAGGCGGGGTCGGTGACGCGGCGCGCCGCGTCCGGGTGCCCGAAGAGCGGGTCGAGCACGAGCGGGCGGCTGTGGGCGAGCACGGCCTCCGTATCCCCGACCACGAAGAGGGTCCCGATCTTGCGCCCCTCCCGCCCCTCGCGCGCGATTTCGACGGCGAGCGAGAGGACGGCCTCGAGCGTCTCGGGGTTGACGCCGCTGCGGCCGGAGCAGACCTCGCGGAGGATGTCGGGGTTGGACGTTTCCATGAGAGCTCAGCCTTTGCTCAGGCCCGGTGGGCGCGCGCCGGTGACGCTCTTCCACGTCGCCGCCATCCCGCGCCGCGCCACGAGCCGGGCGACGCCCGCGACGACGCCCGTCATCACGGCCCAGGCGACGGCCTCGCTCCATTCCGTGTCGTGGGCCTCGGGGTTCAGCGGCGGGTCGTCGTCGGAGAAGACGCGCCACGTGGCCTTGAGGAGGTTGCGCGCCGCGAAGCCGGCGATGAGGGCGGAGCCGGTGGCGAGCGCGAGCCACTTGCCTTTGTCGAGGAGGGTAGGCATCAGGCAGTAGAGGAGGTAGAAGGTAGGAGGTAGAAGAGTCTCGCTCAGACGACGAGCATCCGACGGGGGTCCGCCGGCTCCGGCAATCTACGGGACGCGGCGGGTGTGCAGGCGCTCTCCAGTAGACCGCTCCCCATTAGATTCGAGGCGAGGGCGACCTGGCCCTACTTTCACCTTTTTCTGAAACGTCCCGGATCAGGCCTCGCCGCTCCGGGTTGAACCGTTCGACCGGCTCCGCGCCTCCCGTCCCCTCGCCCGATGCTCGCCCGCCCTTCCGCTCCCACCCCGAGGCACCGGCTGTTCCTCGTCGTCCTCGCCCTCTTCGCCGGGGCGATCCTGTTCAGCGTGGCCGGGACGGTGCTGCTCAACTTCTTCCCCGAGCAGGCGGCCGTCGCGCTCGGCTGGATCGCGGAGCACCTCGGCCTGAGCCTGGACGCGCTCATCAAGGGGCCGACGTGGGTCTACATGGCGCTCCTGCCGGTGCTCACGCTCCTGCTCTACCTCCCCGACCTCGGGTGGAAGCGGTCGCTGATGTTTCTGCTCTGGGGCAGCGCGGTCGGGGCCGCCGCCGAGCTTTTCGGGACGCAGACGGGCATCCCGTTCGGGGCGTATGCCTACGGCGACTACCTCGGCCCGAAGATCGCCGGGCACGTCCCGTGGCTGATCCCGCCGTCGTGGTACGCCGTCTCGCTCCTCTCCTACGACCTCGCCCGGCGGCTGAAGCTCGGGCGGGCCGTGACGCTCGCGTGGGGGGCGGGGTTCATGGTGCTCTGGGACGTGGCGCTCGACCCGGCGATGAGCCAGGCGTTCCCATTCTGGAGCTACGGGACGGACGGCTTCTTCTTCGGGATGCCGCTCTCGAACTGGGCGGGCTGGTTCGTGACCTCACTCGTGATCGTGTGGGGCTATGACCGGCTGCTCGGCGGGCTGCGCTCGGCCCCGGCGTGGGCACCGGCACTCTACGGGCTGAACGTGCTCTTCCCGGTGCTGGTCTGCCTGCTCTACGGGTTGCCGCTGGCGGGCGTCTTCGGGACCGCAGCGCTCGCCGTCGTCCTCACCGTGGTCGGGAGCCGGGGCGGGCGGCTGGCCCCGACGCGGCCGGAGGTGGCCCACGCATGAGCGAGCGCCGCACCCTGCCGCCCGCCCCGCTGCCTCCGCCTGCCGGGGCGAGCCGCGCCGCCGAGGACCGCTACCTCTGGCGGGCCTTCCGCCACCACTCGCGGACGTTCTCGCTCGCCACGCGGCTGCTCCCGGCGCGCGTCCGCCTGCCGGTCGCCACGCTCTACCTCTACTGCCGGACCGTTGACTCGGTAGCCGACGAGCGCGTCCTCGAGGTGGGCGCGGCGCAGGCGCTCGACGACCTCGTCGAGGCGCGGCACCGGCTCGACCGGACGCTGGCCGGGGACCCGCCGGACGGGCTGCTGTGGCGGCGGCTGGCCGAGGTCCACGCCCGCTTCCGCCTGCGCCCCGAGCCGCTCTACGAGCTTCTCGATGGGGCCGCGTGGGACCTCGAAGGCCGCGGCATCCGCGACACCGACGACCTGCTCACCTACTCCGGGCACGTCGCCGGCAGCGTCGGCGCGATGATGCTGCCGTTCCTCGTAGAGCGCCCGGGGGACGCCCTGCCGCTGGAACCGGCGGCGCGGGCGCTCGGGCAGGCGATGCAGCTCACCAACATCCTCCGCGACGTGGGCGAGGACGTCGTCCGCCTCGGCCGGGTCTACCTGCCCGACGACGCCCTCCGCCGCTTCGCCGTGACGCGCGCCGACCTCCTCGGGATCGCCCGCAACGGGCACGGGCCGAGCCGGGACTATGCGGCCCTCGTGGAGTCCGTCATGGCGACGGCCGAGCGGCTCTACGACGAGGCCGAGGCGGGGATCGAGGCGCTGCCCCGGCAGTCGCGCGCCGGGATCACGGCGGCGGCGCGGATGTACCGCGAGATCATGAACGAGGTCCGCGCCACCGGCTACGACAACCTCCGGCACCGGAGCATCGTCCCGCTCCGCCGCAAGCTCCGCCTCGTCGTGCAGGACGACTACGCCGCCCGCCGCGCCCTCCTCGCCCACCGCGTCCCGCGCCGGCTCGCGCTCGACCTCGCCGGGTCGGAGCCGTGACGGAGCGCGCGCCGCTCGGGAAGCGCGCCGCCGCGTGGGCCGTCGCCCGCCTCATCGAGCGGTCCCTCCACCGAGCCTTTCGCCGCGTCGTCTGGGCCGGACCTGAGCCGTGGGCGACGGGCGCGCTCGACCCGGACCGGCCGCTGGTGCTCTACGCCAACCACCACGGGTTCTACGACGGCTACCTGCTGTGGCTGCTCGCGCGCCGCGCCCTCGGCCGCCCGGCGCTGCTCTGGATGCGCGACTGGGAGCGGACGCCGCTCTTCGGACCGCTCGGCGCGCTGCCGTTCCCGCCGGGCGACGGCGAAGCGGAGCGGGCGCAGCGCCTCGCCACGGTCCGCGCGACGGCCCGGCGGCTCGGCACCCGCCCGCCGCCCGTCTTCCTTTATTTTCCCGAAGGTGAGCTGCGCTCGCCGGACGCGGGCCTGGCTGCCTTCCCCACCGAGCGCTTCATCCGGCTGGCCCGCCTGCTCCCCAACGCCGTGCAGTGGTGGCCCGTCGGCCTCCGCGTGACGTGGTGGAGCGAGGACCGGCCGACGGCCCTCCTCGCGGGCGGCACGCCACACGACGCGCCGACGGGCGACGAGCACGCCCGCCTCGCCGCCACGCTCGGCGGCCTGCGCGCCGCGCAGCCCGGCACGGGCCTCGTGCTGCTCGACGGCACCCCGAGCGCGCACGAGCGCTGGGACCTGGCCCGGCTCGCGCCGCTCTTCCGCCGCTGGACGTAAGAACGTGATTCGTGATTCGTGCATGCGAGAGCCACCGTTGAAATGACCCTCACGAATCACATACCACGTAAGCCTATGCTCCTCCTCCTTCTCCTCGCCCTGAGTCCGCCCGACTCGCTGGCGAGCCTGTACGCGGCCAACGACAGCGCCGGCCTCGCCCGGCTCTACGCCCGCGCCCCGCAGAGCGCCGGCGACGACCTCCTCTACCGCTACCGCCTCTACCCGCTCACCGACGACCCGCGCTACCTCGACGGCCTCCCCGACGAGCGCGCCTGCCGGACGGCGCGCGACTTCGCGCTCCTGTCGGCGCTCTGGGGCTGGCGCGCCGAGACCGCGCCGCCGTGGAAGCTCCCGTTCTACGGTCTCCGCACCGACGGCCTCCTCGAGCGCGCCCGCGCCCTCGACCCGGACGATCCCTACGTGCTGCTCGTGGGCGGGCAGTCGCTGCTCTTCCGGCCGAGCCTCTTCGGCCGGGACCCCGAGGCGGCGCTGGCCGCCTTCGAGCGGCTGCGCGAGGTGCTGCGGGCGACCCCGGCCCCCGGCCTCTCGCTCTTCGAGCCGGAGGTCTGGGTCTGGTACACGCTCCGCGCGCTCGGCCGGCCCCACACGGACCGGGTGCGCGACCGCCTGCTGGCCCAGGACCCGCCGCCGCTCTTCCGGGCGTTTCTCCTCGACCCGCCGTAGCCGGGCGTACTTTGGCCGTCGTGTTCCGGGGGCACGGTGCCGCCTAGCCGCCGCCCTCGCTCCTTTCTCTCCCCGGAATGCTCGTCCTTGCCGGCCTCCACGCGCTCTTCCTGAGCATCCTCGCGGCCAACCTGGTCTATCTCCGCCGGACCCGGGACGACCGCACGGCACCGGACCCGCTGCCGTCGGTGTCGGTGCTGGTCCCGGCGCGGAACGAGGCCGAGAACCTCCGCCGCCTGCTCCCGACGCTCCGGGCGCAGGACTACCCCGCGCTCGAGGTGATCGTCTACGACGACGGCTCGGAGGACGCGACCTGGGCCGCGATCGGCGAGGCCGGCGGGCGCGTCCGCGGCATCCGGGGCGACGGCCCGCCGCCGGGCTGGGTCGGGAAGGTCCATGCGCTCTACCGGGCGACGCGCGAGGCCGAGGGCAGCCTCTACCTCTTCCTCGACGCCGACGCCGCGCTGCGGGACGAGCACGCGCTGCGGCGGCTCGTTGAGCGGTTCGCAGCAGCCGAGGCGCGGGCCGGGGCTGAGGGGGCCGTCCTGAGCGGGCTGCCGCGTCTGCGCGGCGGCGGCCTCCTCTTGACGAGCCTCGTCCCGTTCGCCGCCCTCGCCGCGCTCCCGCTCGCGCTCATCTCGCGGACCGACGCGCCGGCGCTAGCTTCGCTCAACGGGCAGTGCTGGCTCATCCGGGCCGACGCCTACCACCGGCACGAGCCGCACGCCGCGCTGCCGGCCGAGGTGCTCGAAGACGTCAAGATCGGCCGCTACCTCAAGGCGCGCGGGATGCGCGTCGCCCTCCGCGACCTCCGCAGCGACCTCGACGTGTGGATGTACCGGAGCCTCGCCGGGGCGTGGGCGGGGTTCCGCAAGAACGCCTACCTGCTGCAGGGCGGCACGCCGCTCCGGTTCGCCCTCTCGCAGAGCCTGTTCTGGGCGGCCTTCGTGCTGCCGCCGCTCGTCTCGCCGTGGTTCCTGGTGTCGCTCTACCTCCTCAAGGCCGGGACCGACGCGTGGGCGCGCTTCCCGCTGTGGCTCCGGCTGCTCGCGCCGCTCTCGCTGCTGCTCGGCGGCCTGCTGGCGTTCGACTCGGCCCTCGGCCACTGGCGCGGGCGCGTGCGCTGGAAAGGCCGGGCGGTAGCTGGACGGTGACGGTGAGACGTTGAACGTGGTGCCAGTCCCGACCAGGGCGACCACAAGGGATCGCCCCTACGGGTTGACGCGGAGCGCGACGGTCTGGTTAACTTGATCTTTTTTTCCTTCCCCCCTTCCTCTCCCATTCCCCCACGCCCTCTTGCCCTTCACCGACCGCCTCCGCGCCGCCCAGGCCGCCACGCGCTCCCGCCTCTGCGTCGGCCTCGACCCTGACCCGGCCCGATTGCCGCGTCCGTTCCGCGACCGGCCGACGGCCGAGGCCGTGCTCGCGTTCAACCGTGCCGTCATCGAGGCGACAGCGGACGTAGCCTGCGCCTACAAGCCGAACCTCGCGTTCTACGAGGCGCTTGGGGCCGAGGGCTGGCGGGCCTTCGAGCAGACCGTCGCGGCCGTGCCCGAGGACCGCCTCGTGATCGCCGATGCCAAGCGCGGCGACATCGGGAATACGGCCCGGAAATATGCTGAGGCGTTCTACGGCGGCGTAGGGGCCGACGCGGTGACGGTCTCGCCGTACATGGGCCGCGAGGCCGTGATCCCGTTTCTCGAAACCGAAGGCCGGTGCGCGTTCGTCCTCGTCGCCACGTCGAACCCGAGCGGGGCGGAGGTGCAGGACCTCGTGGCTGACGGAGAACCCGTCTACCGGCGCGTGGCGAGGCTGGCCGTGGACGCCGCCGCCGGGCGGCCGGGCGAGGCCGGCTTCGTCGTCGGCGCGACGCGGCCGGGCCTGCTGGCAGAGCTGCGGGTAGCCTATCACGACGTGCCGTTTCTCGTCCCCGGCACCGGCGCGCAGGGCGGCGACGCGGCGGCGGTCGTGGCGGCGGCAGGCTCCGGCCCGCTCCTCGTCAACAGCAGCCGGAGCATCCTCTACGCCTCGGGCGGCGACGACTTTGCCGAGGCCGCCCGCTGCGCGGCCGAGGCCCTGCGCGAGACGCTCGGTGACCCGAGTAGTGCGTGAGGGAATCGTAAGGGTCCTCTCGCGGTGCCCCGACGAGGAGGTCGCTGTTGCCGTCGCCGTCGGCATCCGGCACGCCGGCCACGGAGTAGCCGAGCAGCCCGCCGGCTTGTTCGTTAGGAGACTGTAGCGCTTCGAGGGGTACAGGTATCGGGTCGCCCGAGTCGAATATTCCTAGAAGCTATTGCAGAAGTCGGTTGAGGCCGATTAGCGCCAGCGCCAACAGCACCAACCCCCGGTACACCCCGACATCATGCTCCCACCGCACCACCAATGCTCCCACCGCACCACCAGCCGCCGGTAGTTGCCCAACCAGGCCAACGCCCGCTCCACCTTCCAGCGCTGCCGGTACGCCTCCGGGTCACACCCCGGTGGGCGACCCCGGCCCGGCTTCCCGTTCTTCGGACGACACCTCAGCGGGATCGCGTGGCGAATGCCGCGCCGCGTGAGCTAGCGCCGAAACGCCCGCCTGTCGTAGCCTCGGTCGCACGTCAGCCGCTCCGGTCGGGTGCGGGGGCGACCACGAGGCCCCACCACGCGCACCGTCGCGAGCGTGGCCTCGGCGAGCTTCACCTCCGCCTCCTGCGCGCTCTCGACCAGCACGCCGATCGGGAGCCCGGTGCCGTCGGTAACCGCCATGATCTTGGTGCCTTTGCCCGTGCGCGTCAGCCCGACGCAGGCACCCCCCTTTTTGCCGGGACGAACGTGCCGTCCAAGAACGCTTCGGCCCACGCCAGTTTCTCCTCGGGCTCGAGCGCGGCGAGGATGGCCCGCCAGAGCCTCTCCCAGACGCCCTCGGCCTCCCAGCGCTGGAGCCTGCGCCACGCCGTCGAGGGGTGGACGCCGTACTCGGCCGGGAGGTCGCCCCACCGTGCGCCCGTACGGAGCACGAAGAGGATGGCGTCGCGCGGTCGTCGGCCCTGGGTCGGCCCAAGCGTGGCGGCGGTGGGAGGTGGGGCCGGATGGCCTCCCCCTGCCGGTCGGAGAGTGTGGGAGCGCTCATGCGCCGAAGCTAGCGCAATCTCACCCCACTTTTGCAACCGCCTCTAGCACT
>JBBSMV010000124.1:0-8866 GCA_038232975.1 Rhodothermales bacterium | reverse complement strand
GCGTCGTCGGGCATCTTGTAGTCGGTGACGCCGGAGACCTCGGCGGTCGTCGCCGCGCCGCCGAGCGTCTCGTTGTCCGTCGTCTCGCCAATCGCCGCTTTGACGAGGAACGGACCGGCGAGGAAGACGCTCCCGGTGCCGTCTACGATGAGGGCCTCGTCGGACATGATCGGGAGGTAGGCCCCGCCGGCGACGCAGCTCCCCATGATCGCCGCGATCTGCGGGATGCCCATCGAGGACATCCGGGCGTTGTTGCGGAAGATGCGGCCGAAGTGCTCCTTGTCGGGGAAGATCTGGTCCTGCATCGGGAGGTAGACCCCGGCCGAGTCCACGAGGTAGACGATCGGGAGGTGGTTCTCCATGGCGATCTCCTGGGCGCGGAGGTTCTTCTTGGCCGTGATCGGAAACCACGCCCCGGCCTTGACGGTGGCGTCGTTGGCGACGAGCACGCACAGGCGGTCGTGGATGCGGCCGAGCCCCATCACGGTCCCGCCACTCGGGCAGCCCCCCTCGTCCTCATACATCTCCCACCCAGTGAAAAGGCCGAGCTCCATGAACTCGGTCCCGTCGTCAATGAGCGCGGCGATGCGCTCGCGGGCCGTCAGCTTGCCCCGGCTGTGCTCGCGCTCGATCCGCTTCTTGCCGCCGCCGAGCCGGACCGTCTCGGCGCGGTGTGCCAGCTCGTCGAGGAGCGTTTTCGTGTGCTGCGTGCGGGACTTGAACGGCGCGCCCTCGGGTGCGGGACTGCCGAGCGTGGAGGCTGCTTCGACCATGAGACGGGAGGCTTCGGACGGGGGAAGAGGAGGTCGAAAGTAGCCACCGCTGCGGCAAAAAAAAAGGCCCGGCCTCGGGGAGGCCGAACCGGAGGGAGAGAGCCGGGCGGGATCAGATCAGCCCGACGACCTTCTGGCGGATTTCGGGGCGCGGCTCGCCAGTGGTCTCGTGGATGAGGTTGACCATCTTGGTCAGGTTGCCGCGCGTCTTCTTCATCTCCTTGTCGTCGAACTCGGCGTCGTTCCACGCCTGCTTGATCCGGTCCCGAATCCGAAACCACTGCTCGTTCATCCGCTTGGTCGCCATGCTTCCTCTGAGGTTGGTGTTTTGAGTTTTGACGTTTACAGTGGGGTACTACGGGCGAGGGCCGGGATTGTTCGGAAAATGCCCAAACGGACAGCGCCCGACTCCTTCGCGGGGCCGGGCGCTACGCATCGTTCGGGAGCCGGGTCAGATGACGGCGCTCATCTTCTGCATGATGAGGCGGCGGTCCTCGCCGGTTTTCTCGTGGATGAGGTTGACCATCTTGTTCAGGTTACCGCGCGCCTTCTTGAGCTCCTTTTCGTCAATCTCGCCCCAGACGGCAAAGATTTGCGCCTTCACGCGGTCCCAGTTCTGCTCCATCCGCTGCTTGCCCATGCGTCTCACCCGGTTTCGTGGTACGAAAAGCTCCGGTCCGCCCCGGCCTCCGAGAGGCGTCGCGCGGACCGTCTAAAATACAACGGGGCTTCCTCGGTGACAAGTATGCGCTCGCTAGGTCCCGGCAGCGAACGCGTTCGCCCTCTCCAGGGCCTCCTCTGCGGGCTATTGGGCGTTGAACGAGAGCACGCTGCGGACCCACGAGGGCATCGCCCGGCCCCGGAACGCGGCGGGGACCCACGTCTTCTGCGTCGTCGCCCGCATCGCCAGCGCGTCGAGCGTGGGGTTCACCGAGTCGACGAGCTTGATGGCGAGCGGCGCGCCGTCTTCGCTGAGGTAGACCTGCATCTTGACCGCCCCACCAATGCCGGCCTGCCGGAGGCTGTCAGGATAGACGACCTCGACCTCGCTCTTGGGCGAGGGGCGCGCATAGAAAAAGGCGCGGTTCATCTCCCGGTTGATGTCGCGGACGAGCGCCTCGCGGTCCTCCTCCTGCCCGCGCGCATCCACGAGCGGCACGGCGATCTCGGTGAAGAGCGAGTCCACGAGCTCCGGCTGGTTGCGGTAGAGCGCGATGAGCTCGACCTGCACGTTGCGGTGGGACGGCCCCTCGGCGCGCTTGCCGTCGGGCCGCTCGCCGAGGCCCATCGCCTCAAAGGTTTCGAGGTCGCGGAAGGCGAGCGCCGTGTCAACCCCGTCCCGCCACCACCGCGTGGGAGCCTGCCCTGAGCCTGCCGAAGGGTCTGCGCTCCAGCCCGGCGGCGGGCTGAGGTCGGCAGGGCCGCCGCCGCAGCCGACGAAGAGGGCGAGGGCGACGAGGCACCGGGCGAGGCGAGGCATGGCGAAGCCGAGAGTGAGCGGGAACGCCCGGAAAATACGCCGCGCAGTCACGCCCGCCTTTCGGCTCCCGGCGCGGGGAGGGCGTCGGCGAGGCGGACGAAGAAGCGCCGCCGGTCCATCGCCACCACGCGGACCGCGCTGCCGGCGGCGATGAACTCGCCCTCGGTCTGCACCTCGACGCGCTCGCCGTCGATCTCGACGATGCCGCCCGGCCGGAGCGGGGTCACGGCCACGGCGGCCCGGCCGAGGTAGCGCGAGCGCGTGTCCTGCTCGCGCGCGTCGTCACCGGGGTCGCGGTGGAGGTCGGCCGTCAGGACGAAGCGGTCCCACGCGCCGCTCTGCCAGAGGAAGTAGAACAGCCCGGCCCCCGCTCCGACGGCCCCGAGCGCCGCGAGCACGCCGCCCAGCGGCCCGGCGGCGATGAAGGCGTAGACCACGCCGGCCACCATCGCCAGGCCGCCCGCGATCCC
The DNA here is from genome assembly GCA_038232975.1 of Rhodothermales bacterium. Classification (GTDB taxonomy): domain Bacteria; phylum Bacteroidota; class Rhodothermia; order Rhodothermales; family JANQRZ01; genus JANQRZ01. The sequence continues at coordinate 6,143 of JBBSMV010000124.1, read as the reverse complement.
GACAGCTCCCAGCCCCGGCACGAGGTACACCTCGACCGCGATCAGCGCGAGGCCGACGAGCACGAGCAGGATCGGGACCAGCAGCTCCACGGAGTCGCGCCGACTAGTTGTTAGAACGTGTATCGCCCGAAGCTACGCCACCGGCTCGGCGACGGGGCGCACCTCGACCCGGCTGCCGCGCACGCTGACGACCTCGACGCGCGCGCCCGGCGGGACGAACGTGCTCTGCGAGACCACGTCCACGCGCCGCCCGCCGATCTCGGCGGTGCCGGCGGGCCGCAGCGTGGTGAGCGCGACCCCGGTCTGCCCGAAGAGCGCCTCGTCGGTGTCGGCGGCGATGTAGCCGGCGGCGCTGCCCAGCTCGGGCGCGAGGATGAGGTGGCCGAACCGCTCCGAGCGCGGCAGGTAGCGCCCGACCGAGTACCCGAAGACGACCACGAGCACGAGCGCCCCGGCGAGCGTCAGGACGGCCTGCGTGATCGCCCCGCCGTCGGGGAAGCTCAGCCCGACGTTCCCGACGAGCGCCGCCCCGAGCGCGAAGAGCGTCAGCACGATCCCCATGATGCCCGCCACGCCGAAGCCGGGGATCACGAAGACCTCGGCCAGGAGCAGCAGCACGCCGAGGCCGAAGAGCACGATCTCCCAGCTCTGCACGAGGCCGAGCATGTAGTGCGGCGCGAAGAAGAGCGCTGCGCCGACGGCCGACATCGCGCCTGCGAACCCGACGCCGGGCGTCTGCAGCTCGAAGTAGAGCCCGCCGAGCATCATCATCATCAGGATCGAGGCCATCACCGGCGCGCCGAGGAAGCGCAGCACGCGCTCGGCGGCCGTCGCCCGGTGCTCGACGACGGGGCGGCCGGCGGCCCCGAGCGCGGCGAGGGTCTCCTCCTTCGTGGCGTAGACGGCGTCGGCCACGCCGAGGCGTTCGGCCTCGCTCGCCGAGAGCGTCAGCAGCTTGCCCTCGCCGACCACGCCGTCCACCTCGAGTGCCTCGTCCACCATCGCCTCGGCGAGGCGCGGGTCGCGGCCGTTCGCCTCGGCGGTGGCGCGCATCAGCCCGCGCATGTAGCTCTGCATCTTCTCCGAGGCCTTCTCCCCCGCCCCGTCCACGACCGTCGCCGCGCCGATGGACGCGCCGGGCACCATCACGATCACGTCGTTGGCATACGAGATCAGCGCCCCGGCGCTCGCCGCGTTGGGATCTATGAAGGCGACCGTCGGGACCGGGCTGTGGAGGATCGCCTTGCGGATCTGGTCGGCGGCGTCGACGAGGCCGCCGAAGGTGTCGATGTCGAAGAGCACGAGCGCCGCCTCGGCCTCGGCGGCGTCTTCGAGGGCACGGTCCACGTAGGTGGCGAGCGCCGCGTCGATCATCCCGTGGATCGGGACGACGAACACGTCGCCCGGTCCGAGCGCGTCGCGGGCGGCGGCGAGCCGCTCGGCGGCGGTGCGCGTCGCCTGCGCTGGGACGGACGGCGAGGCGAGGGCTGCGAGCAGGACGACAGAAAAGACGCGGAGAAAGCGAGGCATGACGGAGCGCGAAAGGGTGGTCGCTCCTGTACGCGAGGCGCGGAGCGAAGATTCAGCCTGTGGGTCGGGAGTCGAGGGTCGGGAAGTCGGGGGCAGCGCCTGGAGCGCACCCTGCGAATCCCCGTACCTGTCTCGTGACCCCAGCGGACCGGGCCTGCCTTTCCCGGCTGATGAATCCCCCGACCTCCTCGAACCGGCCGAACTCCCGACGCCTGACTTCCCGACCCCCGACTCTCAGCTCCTACCGGATCAGCACCGGCGTGCCGACCGCGACGAGGTCCCAGATCGCGTCGAGGTGGACGTCGCGCAGGGCGACGCAGCCGCGCGTCCACGCCCGCTGCCGGCCGGAGCCCTGCCCGTGAATGGCGATCCCGCCGCCGAGCCGCGTCCCCATCGGCGGGCTGCGGAAGGCCCGCTCCGCCGCGACGATCTCGTCGTACTCCTCCTCCGAGATGATCCCGGCCGCCAGCCCGCGCGCGGCGTCCTCGGCGTTCGGGTAGCTCAGCGTGAGCGAGCGGTAGTACTGGCTGTCGGGGTTTTTGGAGGTGACGAAGAACGCGCCTTCGGGCACCCGGTAGTGGTCGCGCTCGCCGAGGGTGGCGCGGCGGACCTTGTCGTCGTCCGGGTTCTGCGACAGGTCGGCCGGGAGGCGGCGGACGAGGTCGGTGCCGTGGTAGAGGTAGAGGTGCCGGCGCGCCTTGTCGATCAGAATCCAGGTGTTCGAGAGCGCCTCCGAGGCGACCCACCCGACGGTGCGCTCGGCCAGGACGCGGCTCCAGGTGCCGCGCCGCTCGATCACCCGGACGCCTTCGCGGAAGCCGAGCCGGTCAAACGCGCGGGCCGAGTCCGGCTCGGCGAAGACCTCTGCGCGCGCGCCGACGACGTAGTAGACCGGCGCGTCCTCCGCCCCCGGCGCGTGCTCGGCGGCGCGGACCGCCCGGCGAGCGCCCGGCTCGGCGTGCCCCGCACCGGAGGGCTGCGCCAGGCAGACCCCGGCCAGGCAAAAGAAGAGAGCGAAGGAGCGCAGCAGCATCGGACGGGGCATGGTGAGGCGAGAATATAACGGCGGGAAACAGTGGGCGAAAGACAGAGGACGGAGGACGGTGGCTGCCATTCCTCGGGCGGCCCCAAATGCGCGCCCCTTACCGGCGCGGAGCGCGACGGCTTCGGTAGCTTGGTCACCTTTTTCCCATTCCCCCCATTCCCCCCATTCCCCCCATTCCCCCGCTCACGCCGCCTTGGCGACCGATTCGTTGTGGCGGACGCACCAGGCGTAGGCTTCGAGGACCCCGTCGAGCACGGCCCCCTCGGTCACGGTCTGCACGGCGGCCTTCACCTCGGGCCTCGCGTTCTGCGGGGCGAACGAGAACCCGACCGCCTCCAGTGCCTCGATGTCGCCCTGGGTATCGCCGATGAAGGCGATCTCCTCAAGTCCCAGCCCCTCCTCCTCGGCGACGCTCTCGATGGCGACGCGCTTGGTGAGCGCGCGCGGCAGCACGTCAATCGAGACGTGCGTTGGGTGGACGAGCAGCTCGGGGTGGCTCTCCGAGACGAAGCGGTCTACAGCCTCCGCCATGCGCGCCACCTCGTCGTGGTCCGCCCCCACGACCCCGACCTGGGCGCGCTTGCCATAGTCGAACGAGAAGCCGGAGCCGGGGAGCACGTCGCGGTGGAAGTAGTCGCGGACCTCACTGAGCGCCTGCTCGAGCTCGTCGGTCAGGAGCGGGCTCCAGCGGATGCTCACGGTTTGCAGGTCGAACCGGCCGCCGCCGCTCTCGAAGAGGGCCGGGCCGCGGAGATCGAGCGCCTGCGCGACGGCCTCGACGTAGGCATACGAGCGCCCGGAGCAAATGCCGAGGCGCGGGAACGTCGCGTCCGTCTCGGCCCGCCGCCCGGCCTCGGCGAGGTACCGAAAGCCGTCGAGGTCGTAGGCCTTGTACGGGGCCGCGAGGCAGCCGTCAATGTCGGCGAGGAAGAGGCGGACCATGAGGGGGCTCTTGGCTTTTAGCTGTTGGCTTTTGGTTTCTATCGAGCGAGCTAAGAGCCAACAGCCGAAAGCTACGAGCCGCTCTCCCCCATCGCCTCGGCGAGGAGCTCAACGGTGCGGTCGGAGATGCCCATCGAGGAGAAGCCGCCGTCGTGGTAGAGGTTCTGCATCGTCACCATGCGCGTGAGGTCGCTCAGCAGCGTCACCACGTAGTCGGCGCAGCTCTCGGCGTCGGCGTTGCCGAGCGGGGCGAGCTGATCGGCGAAGTCGTACATCGCGTCGAAGCCCGCGATGCCGCCGCCGGCGGTCGTGCGCGTCGGGCTCTGGCTGACCGAGTTGATGCGGATGCCGCGCCGCCCGAGCCGGTAGCCGAACGAGCGGACGATGCTCTCGAGGAGTGCCTTGGCGTCGCCCATCTCGGAGTATTTCGAGAAGACCCGCTGCGCGCCGATGTACGAGAGCGCCACGACAGAGCCGCCGTCGGCGAGGGCGTCCTGCTTCAGGGCGGCCTGCACGATCCGGTGGAGCGAGGCCGCCGAGATGTCGAGCGTCTTGAGGTACCAGTCGTGGTTGAGGTCCTCGTAGGCCCTGTCTTTTCGGACGTTGACGCCCATCCCGATGGAATGCACCACGAAGTCGACCGGCCCGTGCTGGGCTTTGACCTCGTCGAAGAGATGTTCTAGCTCGTCGTCCTTCTGAGCGTCGGCGTAGATGACCGGGCTGCCGGTCTGCTCGGCGAGGGCGTCGAGGCTGCCGAAGCGCCGGGTGACGGGGGCGTTCGAGAGGGCGAAGGTCGCGCCTTCGCGCCGGCAGGCCTCAGCGATCTTCCAGGCGAGGCTGCGCTCGTCGAGCGCGCCGAAGATAATGCCGTGCTTGCCGTCGAGCAGGTCGTAGGAGGTGGGCATGGGAGGCGGGGGTGAACGAGGAGGGGCGGGCCGCCAAACTAGGCCGCCCGCCCCTTGCGGTTCAAGGGAAATCGTAGAAAGTGCCTTTGTCCCCTGTCCACCGTCCTGTGGCAGGCGGCCTCGAACAGGGCGAGGCATGCCTCGCCCCTACGCCTCGCCGTCGTCCTGTCCCTTCGTCACCCAGACGCTCGGCCCGGTGCCGCCGAGCAGGCCGCGGACCTTCTTCAGCATCCGTTCCTTGAAGATCGGCTTGGCGATGTAGTCGTCGAAGCCGGCCTTGAGGAAGCGCGTCCGGTCGTCGGGGTAGGCGTAGGCCGAGGTGGCGAGGATGGGCAGGCCTTTGAGGGCTGGGATCGCGCGGATCTGCTCGGTCGCCGCGAGGCCGTTCATGCCGTCCTGAAAGTTGATGTCCATCACCACGAGGTCGGCCCGCTTGCCCTCGGTGAGGTAGGCGACGGCTTCCTCGGCCGAGCCGGCCGCGACGACGTCGTACTCGTCGCGGAGGTAGAAGTAGAGCAGGCGGCGGGTCTCAGCGTAGTCGTCCACGACGAGGACGACCGGGCGCTCCGCAGTGGGGGCCGACAGTTCGGGGCGAGTGGAAGGGTGGGTAGTCATGGGCCGGGCGTGGTGAGCGGGTGGGCGGAGAGCAAAACAGCCGGGCTGTCCTGTTCGGATTATCGCCGGGAGCCGCGCTATGTTAAAGCGAACCGCGCTACCAAACCAATGTCCGCCCCGACGAACGCTAGGACGAGGCCTTCGGCCCGGCGGCGTAGGCCGCATCGAGCGGAGCCGTGATCGCCTGCATCGCCGCGTGGACGTGCCCGTTGGTGGCGAGGATCTGCCCGCTCCACAGCACATCGTCCGCGCCGCCGAGCTGCGTGACCCGGCCGCCGCCTTCGCGGACGAGCACGATCCCGGCGGCGACGTCCCACGGGGCCAGCCCGGCCTCGAAGAACCCGTCGAGGCGGCCGCAGGCCACGTAGGCGAGATCGGCCGCGGCCGAGCCGGGCCGCCGGATGCCGCGCGCGGCGAGCATGAAGCGGTGGAGCACGTCGAGGTAGGCTTCGGCGTACCAGAACTCGCGGAACGGGAAGCCGGTCGTGAGGAGGCTTCGCTCCAACTCGGCCGTGGCGCTGACGCCGGCCGGCGAGCCATCGAGCCGCAGCCCGCGCCCCCGCACGGCGGCGAACAGCTCGTCGGCCGTGATCTCGTAGACTACGCCGAGCACGAGGTCCTGCCCGTCGTGCAGCGCAATCGAGACGCAGAACGGCGCGAGGCCGTGGGTGAAGTTCGTGGTCCCGTCGAGCGGATCAATGATCCAGCGGGCGCGGCCGTCGCCGCTGAAGTCACCCGCCGACGCGCCCTCCTCGGCGAGCGCGTCAATCTCGGGGCACGCCTCGGCAAGGGTGGCGAGGATGAGGCGCTGCGCGGCCTCGTCCACCTCGGTGACGAGGTCGTGGACGCCTTTCTCGCGCACGGCTCCGGCCCGGCCCACGCGGCGGCGGACCAGCGCCCCGGCCTGCCGCGCCGCCGCCGTGGCGACCTCTAGCTCGCGCTGGTACTCGGGAGCGGGCATGGAGGCGTAGCTTCTGGTTTGGAGTTGCTTCTGGTTTGGAGTTGCTTCTGGTTTGGAGTTGCTTCTGGTTTGGAGTTGCTTCTGGTTTGGAGTTGCTTCTGGTTTGGAGTTGCTTCTGGTTTGGAGTTGCTTCTGGTTTGGAGTT
>JBBSMV010000123.1:0-8900 GCA_038232975.1 Rhodothermales bacterium | reverse complement strand
GCGGGGTGGTAGATCGAGGGCTGGCACGGTGCTCGGTCTACCCCCTCCCCCTACGGGACTCGTCCCTTCGGGGACTCCCCCTGTCTAGGGGGAGGGTCTCTTTGGCCCGTTACCAAACAGTCTCTGATACCAAATCCGCCTGATCGGTCATAACTTCGCGGGGAACCCACTCCCTTGACGAATGGCCGCTCCCACGCTCCTGCTCGCCGATCACCTCCCCGAGGCTGAATTGGCCCGCCGCTACCGCGAGGCCACCTACCCCGTCGAACGGACTCACTGGCACACGCTCCTCCTCAAGGCGCGCGGCTACTCCACCCCCGAGACTGCACGCATCGTCGGCTACTCACCCGACTGGACCCGCAAGCTCGTCCGCCGCTACAACGCCGACGGACCGGCAGCCGTCGGTGAGCGCCGTCGTCACAACGCCGGGGCCGCCCCGCTGCTCTCGAACGACGACCGGGTCGCGCTCGACGAGGCGCTCCGCCAGTCCGCTCCCGACGGCGGGCCGTGGAACGGGCCCAAGGTGGCCCGCTGGATCGCCGAGCGGATCGGGCGTGAGAGCGTCCACGACCAGCGGGGCTGGGAAGCGCTACGCGCGCTCGGCTACACGGCGCAGACGCCGCGCCCGCGCCACGGCAAGGCCGAGGCGCAGGAGGCGTTCAAAAAAAACTAGACACGCTCGTCACCGAGCGCCGGGCGGCGTTGGCCGCCGAGGGCGTGGCGCTCGAGGTGTGGGCCATGGACGAGCACCGGGTCGGGCTCAAGCCCATCGTGCGCCGGGTGTGGGCCAGGCGCGGCGAGCGGCCCGTCGTGGAGGTCTACCCCCGCTACGAGTGGACGTACCTCTACGGGTTCGTCCGGCCGGAGTCGGGGGACACCTCGTTCTGGCTGTGTGGGCAGGCCAACACGGCGGCGTTCGGTGCCATCCTCGGCGGCTGGGCGCGCGAGCGAGGGCTCGGAGCCGAGCGCCGGGCGCTGCTGGTGCTTGACGGGGCCGGATGGCACGTCGCGGCCGACGTGGTGTGGCCGGAGGGCGTCGAGGTGGAGTTCCTACCGTCGTACAGCCCGGAGCTCATGCCGGCCGAGCAGCTGTGGGAGCTGAGCGACGAGCCGCTGGTGAACTGGGTGCCCCCGTCACTGGCGGCGCTGGAGGAGCGACTGGGTGATCGGTGCGCGGCGCTGACCGAGGAGCAGGAGCGAATCAAGAGCCGGACTCTGTTCCACTGGTGGCCGACACTCAAAGATGGAATTGATTAGACGGATTTGGTATGATGGCGTCGTGGACGCGGTCTGCGAGGGAGGCAGTGACGGCCTCGTGGATATCTCCGTGAGTCATGTGGGACCTCATTGGCTTAACCCACAAGAAACGCTACGCTACCCGTGTAGCCGGGCAAGCGGTCCAGCATTTCGCGCGTCACGTCTTCTGCTACGTCTTGCACCTCGTCCGGCGAGCGGACAAAAATCTGGTGGGCCTCCATTCCAAAATCCCGAAGGGCATGGAAAATCCAGCGCGCCGTGAGCTTCTCGGTGGACTCGATCTCATCCTCTGACAGAGAAGAGGGGTTAACAAGACTACTCATGGGCTGCCTCCTCTACTAGGCGAAAGAAGTGAGGGAGCGAGACGCCAAGCGCCTCGGTGATTCGATGCACCGTGATGACGGTGACGTTTTTCTCACCGCGCTCGATGAATCCGATGTAGGTTCGGTGCAGGTCGCAACGTTCGGCGAGGGCCTCTTGCGAAAGGCCGGCTTCGAGACGCAAACTCCGGACGACTGATCCGATCTTCCGGGCGAGAGAGGGGTTGTGCATCCGTTACAGCGTTTCGGGAACGGTACCGGGCTGCATACTATATCTCTACATACTAAAGATAGCGGGAGCCGACGCGCCGGTGCCGCGTAAGGGAGCCACAGCACCTCGGGCACGACGGCACCTCAGACATGGATCGGCAGGCGGTACAGGAGCGCTTCGGCATCATCGGCACCTCGGACGCGCTCCGGCACGCGCTCGACCGGGTGCGGCAAGTGGCACGCACCGACATCACCGTCCTGCTCGAGGGCGAGAGCGGCGTCGGCAAGGAGCTTTTCGCCCAGGCCATCCACGGCATCGGCGAGCGGCGGCACCGGAAGCTCGTCGTCGTCAACTGCGGCGCGATCCCCGAGGGGCTGATCGAGGCCGAGCTGTTCGGGGCCGAGAAGGGGGCCTACACCGGCAGCGTCGAGCGGCGCAGCGGCTACTTCGAGGAGGCCGACGGCGGGACGGTCTTCCTCGACGAGATCGGCGAGCTGCCCGTGCAGGCGCAGGTCCGCCTCCTACGCGTGCTCGAAAACGGGACCTTCAGCCGCGTCGGGTCGAGCGCGCAGCAGCAGGTGGATGTCCGCGTGATCGCCGCGACCAATAAAGACCTCGGGCGCGAAGTCGGGGCAGGCCGTTTCCGCGAGGACCTCTACTACCGCCTCTCGACCGTGGTGGTGCGCATCCCGCCGGTCCGCAGCCGCGCCGAGGACATCGTCCCGATCTTCGAGACGTTCCTCTACCGCGCAGCGCAGCGCTACGACGCCCCGCTGCGCAAGCTCGACCCCAGCGCGCGCGACCTGCTGACGCGCTACCGCTGGCCGGGCAACGTCCGCGAGATCCGCAACGTCGCCGAGCAGGCGGCCGTGCTCGTCCACAGCGAGACCGTCACGGCTGACGACCTCCGCCCCTTCTTGCGCGGTGTCAGCGCGGGCAGCTTGGTCGTAGCGTCGAAGGGCGAGGGCGACGAGGCGCGCGAGCGCGAGCTGATCTACCGCGCCCTGCTGGAGCTACGGACCGAGATGAACGACGTCAAAGAGGTGCTCCGCCGGATCGTCGGCTCAGGTGAGGCGATCCTGCCGGGGGCGATCCCGCTCCCGGCCTCGTTCGCGGCCCCGAGCGCCGAGACTTCCGTCTTCGACGCCGAGCTGGGCAGCGGCGAGGTCGGGTTCGCTGAAGCGCTGGGAGACTACGACCGCTACGTCGAGGAGGTCCCCTACGTGCTCGAAGAGGATGACGTCCCCGAAGGCCCCGTGCTCATCGAGGCTGGAGCCGACGATCCGGCGGAGCCGGAGGGCGAGCCTGCCGCCGACGGCAGCGCGCTCCGCCTCGGCCCCGGCCCGCTCCCGACGGTCGAGGAGACCGAGCAGGCCCTCATCGCCGAGGCGCTCCGCCGCTTCGACGGCAACCGCCGCGAGACCGCCCGCGTGCTCGGCATCTCGGAGCGCACGCTCTACCGCAAGATCAAGGACCTCGAAGCGCAGGGGGTAGAGGTATGAGGCGAGAGGGAATGGGGGGACGCGAGAGAGTGGAGGGAGCGGGCAGACCTCCGCACGCCCTCCTTTCCCTCCTTTCCCTCCTTTCCCTCCTTTCCCTCCTTTCCCTCCCCGCCTGCGGCTTCTACAGCTTCAGCGGGGCCTCGATCCCCGAGCACCTCGGCACGGTCGCCGTGCCGCTCGCCGAGGACCGGAGCCTGGGCGGGGTGCCGGGGATGGACCAGGTGCTCACCGACTTCCTCATCGAGCGCTTCGCCCGGCAGACACGGCTCGTCCTGGAGCCGGACGAGAACGCCGCCGACGCCGTGCTCACGGCCGCCATCGAGAGCTACCGCAACGAGCCGGTGGCCGTGACCGAGGCCGAGGTCGCCGCACTCAACCGCGTCACGATCAGCGTCGCCGTCCGCTACTTCGACCGGGTCGAGGACGAGGAAATCCTGGCGCGCAGCTTCAGCCAGTTCGAGCAGTACCCGGCCGCCGAGATCGACCGCGAGGCCGAGACCGCCGCCGCCGTCCTCCGCCAGATCGCCGACGACATCTTCACCGCCGCCACGTCGGATTGGTGAAGCTACCGGAGGATCGGGAGATCGGAGGATTGAGGGATTGCAAAGCGGCCCTCCACCTTCCCAATCCTCCGATCCCTCAATCCTTCAGTCCTCCGATGCTAACGCTCGCCGTCCTCTACGCCGCCGCGATGCTGGTGCTGCTCGTCTTCGGGCTGAACCAGCTCTGGCTGGCGTGGCACTGGGCGCGCGCCGACCGGCTCCGGCCCGGTCCCGTCCCTGAGCCGGACGACCTCCCCGATGACGGGATGGCCGTGTGGCCGACGCTCACCGTCCAGCTCCCGCTCTACAACGAGCGCTGGGTCGCCGCCCGCCTCCTCGACGCCTGCGCCGCGCTCGACTACCCGGCCGGCCGGCTCGACGTCCAGGTGCTCGACGACTCGACCGACGAGACCTCCGCCGTCGTCGCCGAGCGCGTGGCGCACTGGCAGCGGCGCGGCCTCGACATCGTCCACGTCCGCCGCCCGGCGCGCGAGGGCTACAAGGCCGGCGCGCTCGCGGGCGGGCTAACGTTCGCGCGCGGCGACCTCGTGGCGGTCTTCGACGCGGACTTCGTGCCGCCGCCGGACTTCCTGCGCCGCACCGTCCCGCCCTTCGCCGACCCCCGCGTGGGCCTCGTCCAAGCGCGCTGGGCGCACCTCAACGCCGACGACTCGCTCCTCACCGTCGCCCAGTCGGCACTCCTCGACGCCCACTTCGTCATTGAGCAGGGGGTCCGTCACGCGACCGGCTGCTTCATGAACTTCAACGGCACCGCCGGCGTCTGGCGGCGCGCCTGCATTGACGACGCCGGCGGCTGGACGGCGGACACGCTCACCGAGGACCTCGACCTCTCGTACCGCGCCCAGCTCCGGGGCTGGCGCTTCCGCTTCCTCGGCGACCTCGGCGTGCCGGCCGAGCTGCCCCTCAGCGTGGCGGCGTGGCGGCAGCAGCAGTTCCGCTGGACGAAGGGCAGCGCCGAGGTCGCCCGCAAGACGCTCCGCCGGCTGTGGCAGCGGGGGCCTCGGCCCCTCCCGCTCCGGGTCCGGCTCGAGGGCACGCTCCACCTCACCGGCTTCGCCGTCTTCCCGGCGATCCTGACGGCGGCGCTCCTCCACGCGCCGCTGCTGACGGCGCACGCGCTGGGCTATGGGGTCTCGGACGCCTACCTCGGGGTGATGGGCCTCGGCCTCTTCGCCTTCGCCGGGATGACGCTGGCGCACCTCTTCGCGCAGCGCGCGCTCTACCCCGACTGGCCCCGCCGGATGCTGCTCTTCCCGTGGTTCCTCGCGGCCTCGATGGGGCTGGCGCTCTCCAACACGAAGGGCGCGGCCGAGGCTATGCTCCGCCGCCGCTCGCCGTTCGTCCGCACGCCGAAGCTGCTCGTGGCCCCGCGCTCGGCGTGGTGGCAGGGGCCGTCGGTGACGTGGCTGAGCGGGCTGGAGGCGGCGCTCGCGCTCTACTGCGCCGCCGGCCTCATCGCGCTCGTGGTGAGCGGCGAGTGGGTGGCGGCTCCGTTCCAGCTGCTGTTCACGGTCGGCTTCGCCTTCGTCTGTGGGCACGACGCGGTGCAGCACCGCCGGGCAGCCGCCGGTCGTACCTTTCCGGCCGCCGATCTGTCGCCCGTCCGCAAGGAAGTCCCATGACCGCCACGCCGCCTGCCGGGATTCAGGATGCCGCCCGCCACCTCGCTGAGGAGCGGGCGGGCGCGGCCGTCGCCGTGCTGGAGCGGCTCGTCGCGGAGTTCCCGGCCTACGTGACGGCGCAGGTCCTGCTGGCGAAGTCCTACGAGGCCGACGGACGCCCGGCCGAGGCGCTCGAGGCGTGGCACCGGGCCTACTTCCTGATGCCCGGCAGCCCCCTCGTCCTCCGCGAGCGCGCCCGCCTGCTCCGCGCCGAGCCGGTGCCGCCGAGCGCTCTGGACATCCCGCGCCCTGCCCCGGAGCCTTCCGAGCCGGAGGAGGAGGCTTCCGAGCCGGAGGAGGAGGCTTCCGAGCCGGAGGAGGAGGCTTCCGAGCCGGAGGAGGAGGCTTCCGAGCCGGAGGAGGAGCCGGCCGCCGGGCGCCCCCTCATGAAGGAGTCCCTCATGGAGGAGGTGGACGACCTCGACGGGCTGATCGAGCGGCTCGGGAACGCGCCCCGCCTCCGGCCCGACGCCGACTTCGACGAGGCCGGTCTCGAAGAGGACGAGGCCGACGAGGAGGAGCTGGTCTCCGAGACGCTGGCGCGCATCTACGCCTCGCAGGGCGAGCACGAGGCCGCCGCCCGCGCCTACGAGCAGCTCGCCGCCCGGCACCCGGAGCGCGCCGCCGACCTGCGCGCGAAGGCGGCCGAGCTACGCGGCCTCACCGAGGGCCCGAAGGCGGGGAAGTAGCCATGCTGCGCCGCCTCGCCCTCCGCTCCGTCGCCGCCGCCGAGCGCGACCTCGGCGTGCCGCTCGACTACCTCCGGCACATCGCCGAGGTGTCGCTGCCGGCCTTCGTCAAGTTCGGCCTGTTCATGCCGCTCGCGCAGCACCGCCGCTGGCTACCGCCCGCGCCCTACCACCTCGCCCGGATCGCCGCGACCCGGCTGGAAGACTGCGGGACGTGCGTCCAGATCGAGGTGAACAGCGCGCTCAAGCAGGGCGTCGGGAAGGCGCAGGTGCAGGCCGCCGCCGAGGGGCGGGCCGACGATCTCCCGCCCGACCTCGCCGAGGTGGTCCGATTTGCCGAAGCCGTCACCATGCAGTCGGATGATTCCGCTTTGCGCGAGGCGGTCCGCGCGCGCTACGGCGACGAGGGGTTGGTAGAGCTTGCGCTCGGGATCGCGGCGGCCCGCGTGTTTCCGACCACCAAGCGGGCGCTCGGCTACGCGACGGCGTGCGCGCTCGTACCGCTGCGCTACGACTGAGGCCGCTAGGACGGAGGCGAGAATATATGGACTCTCTGCGGCGGTTGCTGGACCAGCCCGAGCGCGTCGTCGCAGGCGTGATGAGCGGCACCTCGCTCGACGGGAGTGACGTGGCGATAGCCAGGATCGCGGGCAGCGGGCGCGGGCTGGAGATCGAGCAGCTCGCCTTCGCCTCGACGCCGTATCCCCCGGCGCTCCGCGAGGCGCTCCACCGCAACGCCGAAGCCGCGACCTCGAACGTCCGCGGCCTCTCCCAGCTCAACGCGCTCCTCGGCCGTCTCTTCGCCGATGCCGTTGCAGCCGTCGCCGACGAAGCCGGTTTGGGCGACGCGCTCGCCCTCGTCGGCTCGCACGGCCACACGGTCCACCACGTCCCCGTGCCCGAGCCCTTCGCCGGGTTCGAGGGCGTCGCCTCGACGCTCCAGCTCGGCGACCCGGCGGTGATGGCGGTGCGGCTCGGGGTGCCGGTCGTCGGGGACTTCCGGGCGGCGGACGTCGCGCTCGGCGGGCAGGGCGCGCCGCTCGTGCCGTACTTCGACTACGCCCTCTTCGCCGACCCCGACGAGTGCCGGGTGCTTCTGAACCTCGGCGGGATCGCTAACGTGACGGTCCTGCCGCGCGGCGGCGAGCGGCAGGAGGTGATGGCGTTCGACACCGGCCCGGCCAACATGGGCCTCGACGCCCTCGCCGACCGGCTCTTCGGCGAGCCATTCGACCGCGACGGCCGCCGTGCCGCCGCCGGCACGGTCGACGAGTCCCTCCTCGCCGAGCTCCTCGCCGACTCTTACTTCGACCGCCCGCCGCCGAAGTCCACCGGCCGCGAGCAGTTCGGGACGGACTACGTGGACGCCCTCGTCGCGCGGGGCCTCGCGCCGAACGACCTCCTCGCCACGGCCGCCGCGCTGACGGCCCGCTCCGTCGCCGATGCCGTCGCCCGGTTCGCGCCGGTCGCGCCCGACGTGGTGATTGCCTCCGGCGGCGGGGTCCACAACCGCGAGCTGATGCGCCGCCTCGCCGCCGCCCTCGCGCCGGTGCGCGTGGTCACGACGGCGGAGTATGGCGTGGACCCCGACGCGAAAGAGGCGCTGTGCTTCGCCGTGCTCGCGCACGAGCTTGTCAACGGCGTCCCGACGAGCCTGCCGTCGGTCACCGGGGCGTCGCGTCCGGCGCTCCTCGGCGCGCTGTGGTCGCCGTAGAGGGAACCGCGTTCGATCAGCAATAGCGCATTTGCTTCGTGTGGCGTGATGGCGACCCACACGAGGTTGAAATCATAGACTACCACTGACGTTAGATCATGGACAAGCTGCCTCCCGTCCATCCGGGCGAAATCCTACAGGAAGAGTTTCTCGATCCGATGGGGTTGAGCCAGAACCGGGTTGCGCTCGCGATGCGGGTGCCGGCGCGGCGCATCAACGAGATCGTCCACGGCAAGCGCCGCATCACCGCGGACACGGCGCTCCGGCTCGGTCGCTTTTTCGGGATGAGCGCGCAGTTCTGGATGAACCTCCAGACGCGCTACGACCTCGACGCAGCGGAGGACGCGCTCGGTGACCGGCTCGAACGGGAAGTCGAGGTGCTCGAAGGGAGCGGGTAGGCCCTTTCGGAGCGGAGCGTTCGGCACGCACCTATTCCCGCCGCCGCGCTATATTCGGCCGACGCCTGCGCGTCCCGTCGCCCTGTCCGCTAACGCCCTGCCCGCTCTATGGAAACCTTTGAGACCCTCATCGGCCGCCTCGAATACTTCGTGTGGTCGTGGCCGGAGATCGGGGGCGAGCTGTCGTTCATCGTCCTCGCCCTCCTCGGGACCGGCATCTTCCTCACGCTGCGGCTCGGGTTCGTGCAGTTCCGCCACCTCCTCCACGGCGTCGCCGTCACGACGGGGAGGTACGACGACCCCGACGAGCCGGGCGATGTCCCGCACTTCCAGGCCCTCACGACGGCCCTCTCGGCGACCGTCGGGATCGGCAACATCGCGGGCGTCGCGATTGCGATCCACTGGGGCGGGCCGGGCGCGCTCTTCTGGATGTGGGTGACGGCGCTCCTCGGGATGGCGGTCAAGTACTCCGAGGTCACGCTCGCGCAGCACTACCGCGTCGTCGAGTTCCCCGACCGCGAGTCGAAGGCGTGGGAGGGCTCGGTCTCGGGCGGGCCGATGTACTATATCGAAAAAGGGCTCGGG
>JBBSMV010000122.1:0-8909 GCA_038232975.1 Rhodothermales bacterium | reverse complement strand
TTGTCATTGCGAGGAGGCCGCAGGCCGACGCGGCAATCTCCCAGCGCGACCTCCTTGCGCGACCTCCTTCCTTCGGAGATGAGCTGCGCTGAGCCCTGCGGGGTTGCCGCGTCGCTACGAGACAAGTCCCTTCGCTCCTCGCAATGACAAACTTGGAATGCGCTACATGAACCGCTTACTTCTCCTACTCGTTGTCGTTTACCTCGTCGGCTGTGCCGGAGCGCCGCCCGAAGCCCCGGCTGTGGAAGCCCGAACCCCGGCCGATTCCACCGCCGACCTGAGCGCATTCTTCCCCAACGGCACCGTCGGGACGTTCGTGCTCTACGACGCGCAGAGCGGCATTACGACGCGCTACAACCCGGAGCGCGCCGCCGAGCGCCGGACGCCCGCCTCGACGTTCAAGATCTTCAACTCGCTCGTCGCCCTCGACGCCGGGGCCGTCGCCGACGAGCACGAGATCGTCGAGTGGGACGGCGTCGAGCGGCAGGTCTCAGGCTGGAACCAGAGCCAGGACCTCGCCACGGCGTTCAAGCGCTCGACGGTATGGGTGTATCAGGAGATGGCGCGCCGTGCCGGGCGCGACACGCTCCAGGCCGCCCTCACCCGCGAGGGCTACGGCAATACCACGATGGGCGACGAGGTAGACATGTTCTGGCTCGACACGTCGCTTCGCATCTCGCCCGACGAGCAGGTAGCGTTCCTCCGCCGCCTCCAGGCGGGGGAGACGGGCTTCTCCGACCGCGCGGAAGGGATCGTCAAGCGGATCATGGTTGCCGACACCCTGGGTGGCGCGGTCGTGCGAGGCAAGAGCGGGTGGTACCTCCACGACGGCGTAAGCCTCGGCTGGTGGGTCGGCTGGGTGGAGCGGGGAGACGACGCCTACTTCTTCGCGCTGAACATGGAGACGGACGACATGAACTTCGAGATGCGCGGGGTGCGGAAAGAGGCTGCCTACGCGATCCTGCGGCACCTCGGCGTGCTGTAGCCATCTTGCGTAATCCGCGAGGGAGGGCTACCTTGAGCGCCACTTCGACCCGGTCTAACCCCTACGTGTAGTGTCTACGTCCACCAACGGCCACTCGACCTACGACCGCCTGCTGGCGTGCGCCCACGAGCAGGGGGCTGGCTTCGTCGTTCTGATCGATCCGGACAAGCTCGAAGAGGAGGATCTCCCACGTTTCGCTGCACGGTGTGCGGCGGCGGGTGTGGACGCGCTTTTTCTCGGCGGAAGTCTGATGCACGCGACCGAGCTGGACCGCTACATCCACACGCTCAAGGCTGCGACGACGCTACCTGTCGTCGGTTTTCCCGGCTCGCTCACGCAGATCTCGGGCGCGCTCGACGCGGTGCTCTACCTCTCGGTGGTGAGTGGGCGCAACCCGGAGCACCTGATCGGGCAGCACGTCCACGCCGCCCCGCTCATCCGGCGGCTCGGCCTGGAGCCGATCCCGACGGCCTACATGCTCGTCGAGAGCGGGCGGCTGACGGCGGCGCAGTACATGAGCGGCTCGGCCCCGCTGCCGCGCGCGAAGCCGGACATCGCGGCGGCGACGGCGCTGGCGGCCGAGATGATGGGGATGCGGCTGCTCTTCACCGACGCCGGCTCCGGGGCCGAGCAGCCCGTGCCGGAGGAGATGATCGCCGCAATCACGGAGATGTGCTCGGTCCCGCTTATCGTCGGCGGCGGGCTGCGGACGCCGGAGGCGGTGGCGCGGAAGGTCGCGGCCGGGGCGCGGTTCATCGTCATCGGCAACGCCATCGAGCAGCGCGACGACGCGGCCTACATCGCCGACCTCGCCGCCGCGGCGCACGCCGCCGTGCCGCAGCCGCTCGGCTGAGGCTCCGAGAGTACGCGCGGCGTCGCCGGGGCCTGCCGTTCACCATCGCCCCGCTCTACACGTCCTAGGCCGGCCTCCACGAGGACAAGTCCTTCTTCAACAACGTCCTCGAGGCGCTGGAGACGGTCGCCATCGGGACGCTCCTCTCGGTCGTCGTGCTGAAGCTGGCCGGCCGGGCCGCTCCGCTCCCGCGTCGTGAGCTACCGCGAGTAGGCGGCGTCGAGCTGTCGCGCTAGCTCCTCGGGGTCCGTCGTCGGGGTCTGGCAGGCGAAGTGCTCGCAGACGTAGGCCGTCGCCGCGCCGCCCTGCATCGTCTGCGCCTCGGTGTACGGCGCTAGCTCCGTGACCTCGCCGCCTTCGGGCGGGTGGAGGTGGACGACGGCGTTCGGGAGGTACCGGCGGCGGAGCGCGCCGAGGAGCGCCTCGGTGTCGGCCGCGCCCGGCTCGCCCGCCACCGTGACCTCCTGCGCCGGGCCGAGGCTGAAGGCCACCGCGCTCATCATCCTGGTGTGGGCGATGGGCTGCTGCGCGAGGCTCGCGTCCGAGCGGAGGATGCGCTCGGCGGCCTCCTCCAGCTCGGTCCGCCCGGTGAGCCGGCCGAGGCGGAGGTTGTTCAGCGCGGCGACGGCGTTGCCCGACGGGATCGCGCCGTCGTAATACTCCTTCTGCCGGACGAGGAGCGCCTCGCCGTCGTCGGGCGAGAGGAAGAGGCCGCCCCCGTCCGGGTCCTCGAAGCGCTCCCGCATGGTCCGGTTGAGGTCGAGCGCGGCGCGGAGCCAGCGCGGCTCGAAAGTCGCCTGGTACAGCTCGATGAGGCCCCACACGAGGAAGGCGTAGTCGTCGAGGAGCGCTGGGATACCGGCCTCCCCGTTCCGGTAGCGGTGGAGCAGGCGACCGTTCTCTAGCCGCATCGTGTCGAGGAGAAAGTCGGCGGCGCGGGCGGCGCGGGCGGCGTACTCCGGCGCGTCGAAAGCCCAGGCGGTCCTGGCGAGCGCGGCGATCATCAGCCCGTTCCAGTCGGTGAGCACCTTGTCGTCGAGGAGCGGGCGGGGGCGCTCGGCGCGGGCGGCGAAGAGCGTCTGGCGGATGCCGCCGAGGCGCGCGCGCAGGTCGGCCTCGGGCAGGCCGAGGCGCTCGGCGGCCTCGGCGTCGTCGGTGGTGCGGAAGAGGACGTTCGCGCCGGTGCGCTCGCGGGTGGCCTCGTCGCGGAAGTTGCCACCACGCTCGGCGTTGAAGAGGGCGGCGGCGAACGCCCCGTCGGCGGCCCCGAGCGTGCCCACCAGCTCGTCCCACGTCCAGACGTAGAACGCGCCCTCCTCCTTGTGCCCCTTGGCGTCGAGCGAGTCGGCGTCCTCGGCGGAGAAGAACGCGCCGTCCTCGCTCGTCAGGTCACGGTGGACGTAGGCGAAGATTTCCTCGGCCGTGCGGCGGTAGGCCGGGTCGCGGGTGAGCGCGAACGCCTCGGTGTAGGCGAGGGCCAGGAGGGCCTGGTCGTAGAGCATCTTCTCGAAGTGCGGCAGCGTCCAGACGCGGTCGGTCGAGTAGCGGTGGAAGCCGAACCCGACGTGGTCGTAGATGCCGCCGCGCCGCATCGCCCGGAGCGTGGCCTCGGCCATGTGCAGCGCCCGCGCGCCGACGAGGGTCTCGGTCCCGGCGCGGTGCGCCTCGCGGAGCAGGAAGAGCAGGTTGTGCGGGGTCGGAAACTTCGGCGCGCCGCCGAAGCCGCCCGCCTCCGGGTCGAACCGCCCGGCGAGGCCGTTGTAGGCCGCCGCGAGCACCGCCTCGCCGGGCGCACCGCCGGAGGCCGCCGGCCGGGCGAGGCCGTCGCGGACCGCCTCGGTGATGCGCTCGGCCGAGTCGCCGATCTTCTGGCGGTCGGCCTGCCACTGCGCGGCGACGCTCGGCAGGATGTCCAGCATCCCCGGCCGGCCGGCGCGGCCGTGCTTCGGGAAGTAGGTCCCGGCGAAGAAGGGCTTGCCCTCGGGCGTCAGGAGCACCGTCATCGGCCAGCCGCCGTGCCCGGTGAGCGCCTGCGTGACGCTCATGTAGAGCGCGTCCACGTCGGGCCGCTCCTCGCGGTCCACCTTGACCGCCACGAAGTGCTCGTTGAGGAGGCGGGCCACCTCGTCGTCCTCGAACGACTCGTGCTCCATGACGTGGCACCAGTGGCACGTCGCGTAGCCGACCGAGAGGAAGACCGGCTTGTCCTCGCGCCGGGCCTTCTCGAAGGCTTCCTCCCCCCACGGGTACCAGTCCACGGGGTTGCCGGCGTGCTGGAGGAGGTAGGGGCTGTGCGTGTCGGCGAGGCGGTTGGGCATGGGCGGAAGGGCGAGGTGAGAGGGCGGTACGGCGCGTCCCGACCCACGTTCCACCAGCCGTTCGGCGGACACAGGGGCCGACCTGCGTGTCTGCCCAGCGCGCGCCGCGCTTCCCGACCGGGCGAACAGGTGGGGCGCGGGCGAACACGCGGGTTGCCGGCGAACACGTGGAGCGCGGGCGAACACGTGGGTTCGCCCCTACGGGTGCCCGTCCTCTGCCTGCTGCCCGCTGCCCTCTGCTCGCGGCTCGCCGGCCCTCAGCCCGCCGTCGCCTGCGAACCCGCCGGGGTGGGCGCGGGCACCGGGCTTGCCCTCGGCGGCGTTGTGGAAGAACCGCTGCGTCGGGTAGGCGAAGTCAATGTCGTCGCGCGCGCCGAAGGCGTCGAGGATGGCCTCCCACAGGACCTCCTCGCTGCCGCGCCGCCGCCGCGGCTCGACGAGGTAGCGGATCGTGAACTGCACGCCGATGTCTACGACGCTCGTGTAGACGGTCGGGGTGAGCTTGGAGTAGAAGATCATGTACTCCTGCGCGGCCTGCCGGACCTTGCGCTCGGCGTCGGCGCTGAGCTCCTCGGCCTTCTCGCGGGCGATCTGGAAGAGGATGTCCTTCGCGTCGCGCCAGTGGCTCTCGAAGGTCACGACGATGGGGATCTCGTTCCAGATGTAGGGGAACCCCCGCGTGTAGTTCGTCACCGGCTCGGTGAAAGTCTTGCCGTTGGGGATGTGGATGATCCGGCCCGTGGACTGCGCCGCCCCCGTCGCCGTCCCGATCTCGAGGAGGGTGAAGCGGAAGATGCGCTGGTCGATCACGTCGCCGGCGTGGCCGAGGATCTCGATCCGGTCGCCCGGCCCGAAGGGCTTGCGCCAGACGATGAACCCCCACCCGGCGACGTTCGTGATGGGGTCTTTGAGGGCGATGGCGATGCCGGCCGAGACGAGGCCGAGGAACGTCCCGATCTCGCCGAACTCGTCGATCCAGATGCGCCCGACGACGAGGATGCCGAGGAAGACGACGGTGTAGCTGGCAGTCTTGCGCCACTGGTACTGCGCGCGGACGTCGGTGGTGCGCCGGTTGATGAGCCGGATGAGGAGCGCCCGCGCGAAGCCCAGCACGACGACGACCGCGAGCGTGCTGAGCAGGTGGTCGAGCGTGGCTTCGCCCAGCCCCGCGGCGTCTTGCAGCCAGGCGTAGAAACGTGCGAGGGCTTCGGTGAGGCGGCTCATCGGGAAACGGCAAGGGGCAGGGACGATAATCTACGCGGCCGGGTATCGTCTAACCCCACCGCACGCGCAAACGTTGCCGTGCTCAGAACGCCCCGCCGAAGAAAACAGCGTTGAGGAAGAGGCCCTGCGTCCCCCACCAGAACGCCCGGAAGCTCGGGTCGAAGTCGAAGAGCACGACGCGGCCCCGGCCGAGGCGCTGCCCGACGAGCGCCGCGCCGCCGCGCAGCCACTCCAGGTTCGGGCCGGAGACGTAGCCGCTCAGGAGCGGCGCGTCGTGTAGAGGGCAACGTTCGTGCCTGCGCCGTCGGCCGGGTCGAAGGCGAAGGCGCTGCTCCGGGCGAAGCAAATACGCATGGGCGGTTGGGAAATGCGTAGGGGCGCACGGCCGTGCGCCCCTACCGTTGCCGTGGTCCCGATGCGCACCGCCTACAGATCAGACGCGGCGGCAGCCTCGGCGGCCTGCCGCTTCTCCGCCGCCGCCTGTTCGACGAGGCGGCCGATGCACTCGGCCGTCCACGCCCGGTCCGTGTAGGCGAGCACGCGCCCCTCGATGACGAGCTTCGGCACGCTCCGCACGCCGGCCGCCGCTATCATCTCTTTCTCCTCCGTGATCAGCCCGACGTACTTGCGCGCCTCGATCTCCCGGCGGACCCGCTCCGGGTCCATCCCGATCCGCCGGGCGGCGTCCGCGACCTGGTCGAGCGACAGACCGCCGTGCTGCTGCGCCAGGAACTGAAGGTCGAGCATCTCGAAGAACTTGTCCTCCTCGGCGGCGAGGTAGAGCGCCTGCACCTGGGGGACCGAGTAGTCCCAGATCGGGTACGGCTGGTAGTAGAACCGGGCCTCGTCTCCGAGCTGCGGGACGATGCCTTCGAGCGCGGTGTGGAGCGTCTTGCAGTGCGGGCAGTTCGGGTCGAAGATCTTGAGGACGCGGACGGGCGCGTCGGGATTCCCCTCGTAGGGCGTCTCCATCGTGATCAGCTCGTCGAAGTTCGCCAGGCGCGGCGTCTCGAAGTCGTAGTGGCAGTCGGCCGTCTCGGCCGTCGTCAGCACCTCGCCGGCCGGAATCGCCGCCGCCGCCTCGGCCCCGTCCCCGGCGAGCAGCACGTCGGCCCCGGCGAGCACCACGAGGGCGGCGAGGCCGAGGGCGTAGGGCCGGAGCGCCGCGCTCACGGCGACGGCCGGGCCGGGACCCTTCGCCCGCTCAACGAGGTGGAGCGCGAAGAGCGTCGCCGTGGTGAGCGACGAGGCGAGGCAGAGCACGCAGAACTGCGCGAGCGCGAAGACCTGCACGCTCACCAGGTAGAGCGCGAACAGGAACCCGGCCGTCACGACCCCGAGGCTGACCTTCCGCAGGGTCTCGCTCGTCGGCGGCCGAGTCGCGGCCACCCCGAGGCGGAGCGCTGCCACGGCGACGTAGAACAGCCCGCCCCAGACGAGCAGGCTGACGCCGAGAAACTCGCTGTAGGCGCTCGAGGTCACGGCGGCGCAGCCGGCCCCGCTCGCGGCGTCACCCGCGCCGGTGCATCCGTAGGCGAAGCCCGCCTGCGCCTGCACCCACAGGTGGACCACGACGAGCACGCCGAGGAGCGCCAGCAGAAAGATCGGGAGGTTGAGGCGCGGGCCGGAAGCCGCCGGATTGGTGCGGGCCATGAGCGTCGGGGGATGCCGTCGGAAGGGGAAGGCGAAATATACGGGCCGCGCGGGACGGCCGGAACGCCGTAGGGGCGCAGCATGCTGCGTCCCTACAACGGCCTCGTGCGATTCCTTCGTGCGCCTCTAGGTCTGGAGCACGCCGGGGTTGAAGCACGGGACCTCCAGGGGGTGAGGGAGCGGTGCCTACAGGGGCAGGAATAGTACGATCCCCTCAAGCTCGCCCGGCTCGGTGGCCCCCGCGATCAGCTCCAGGTCCTGCACGCACTGCCCGATGCTCACGCGGAGTTGGTGTCCGTAGACCACACCAGCAAAAGGCTCACCGCTGCGCTGTCGCTCCGCCGCGATGCCGAGCAGGTCATCGTCCATCGTGAAGAGGACGCGCCCCGACTCCCGCGCTCGGTCCAGTAGGTTCGGGTCTTCGAGTTGCGCAGCTCCGTCCTCGGCTGCCGTCACCACATCCACGCCTCGCAGCCGGAGGCCGTCCACAATCGCACGTGGTACATGATGGTCGGTGTAGAGTCCGACGCTCACCGATGCTCACGGCGCGAGCGCAGCCGGTCGCGCAGTCCCTCCGGCTCTGCCGTCGCAGCCTGCACCGCCTCGACCTGCTCCAGCCGCCGCTGAAGCTCGGCGTCGAGCTGCTCCCGGTGGTCCCAGTAGTAGGCCAGCGCCGAATGGATTTGCCCGAGCGAGAGGTGGGGATGCTGGAAGTGAAGCTCTTCGGGACTCCACCCGTAGGCGTGGCGCTCAGCCACGAGGTAGACTACCTTCATCGTGCTCCCGCTCAGCCGGACCACGCCCTGCGCGTCAGTCTCGATGTGCGGGTACGTGGCGGGAGTGTCCATACAACCACAAACGGTAGCGACCGTCCACCCGTTCCTCTAGGTCTGGAGCACGCCGGGGTTGAAGCGCGGGACCTCCGGGTTGTGGTCGGCCATCTCGATGCCCGTCGCCAGCCACTGCCGCGTCCTGGCCGGATCAATGATCTCGTCCACCCACAGCCGGGCTGCGGCGTAGTAGGGCGAGGTCTGCGCCTCGTAGCGCGCCGTCATCTCGGCCAGCAGCGCCTCCTGCTCGGCCTCGGAGACGGTCTCCCCTTTCCGCTTCCGCGTCCCGACCTCGATCTGCAAGAGGGTCTTAGCTGCCTGCGCGCCGCCCATCACCGCGATCTGCGCCGTCGGCCATGCCAGGATCAGGCGCGGGTCGTAGGCCTTGCCGCAGAGCGCGTAGTTGCCCGCCCCGTAGGAGTTGCCGAGGATGACGGTGAACTTCGGGACGACCGAGTTGGCGACGGCGTTGACCATCTTCGCGCCGTCCTTGATGATGCCGCCGTGCTCGCTCCGGTTGCCGACCATGAAGCCCGTCACGTCCTGGAGGAAGACGAGGGGGATTTTCTTCTGGTTACAGTTCATGATGAAGCGCGCGGCCTTGTCGGCGCTGTCGGAGTAGATCACGCCACCGGCCTGCATCTCGCTGGTGTGCGATTTCTTGCCCTGCTTCGCCATCACCACGAGCCGCTGGCTCGCCACGATCCCGACGCTCCACCCGGCGATCCGGGCGTAGCCGCAGAGCAGGGTCTGGCCGTAGTGCGCCTTGTACTCGGTCCACGATCCGGCGTCCACGATCCGGGCGAGGACCTCGCGCATGTCGTAGGGCTGCTGCCGGCTCTCGGGCATGAGGCCGTAGACCTCCTCGGCGTCGAAGGCCGGCGGCACCGGCTCCCTGCGGTCAAACCCGGTGCGGTCGCGCGCGCCGAGGTGGCCGACGAGATCGCGGATGGTGGCGAGGCAGGTGGCGTCGTCGGGCATCTTGTAGTCGGTGACGCCGGAGACCTCGGCGGTCGTCGCCGCGCCGCCGAGCGTCTCGTTGTCCG
>JBBSMV010000121.1:0-8957 GCA_038232975.1 Rhodothermales bacterium | reverse complement strand
TAGAAGTTGAGCGTCGCCGTCTTGCCCGGCGTGTTGCTCGTCCGGGCGAGCGCCTTGCGCCCGATGAGGTAGTTCAGGAGCGAGCTTTTGCCGACGTTCGAGCGCCCGACGAAGGCCAGCTCGGTCCGCCCGTCCTCCGGCAGCGCCGCCCACGAGGAGGCGGAGCAGACGAGCTCGACGCTGCGGATCTTCATCGGACCCCCTGCCACGCTTGCAGTCGCTCGCAAGCTCGCTCCAGGCGGCGCGTGGCTGTCCCCCTCAGCGAGGGGGACAGCTTCTCGAAGCAGCCGCAGGCGCAAGAGAAGCGGGGGGTCCAGGCGCGGCCGGGCGTCACGCCACCTGCGCGAAGTGCGCCTTGACGGTCTCCCCGATCTCGGCCGGGTTCTCGACGACCGTGATGCCGGCCTCGCGCATCGCGTCGAGCTTGGCGTCGGCGGTGCCCTTGCCGCCGGAGACGATGGCCCCGGCGTGGCCCATGCGCCGGCCGGGCGGCGCGGTCCGGCCCGCGATGAACCCGAAGACCGGCTTGGTCATGTGCTCCCGGACGTAGGCCGCGCCCTCCTCCTCGGCCGCCCCGCCGATCTCGCCGATCATGACCACGGCCTCGGTGGCGTCGTCGGCCTCGAAGAGCCGGAGCGCGTCGACGAACTGCGTCCCCACGATGGGGTCGCCGCCGATGCCGACGGCGGTGCTCTGCCCGAGGCCCTGCCGCGTGAGCTGGTCCACGGCCTCGTAGGTCAGCGTGCCCGAGCGCGAGATCACGCCGATGGGGCCGTCGGAGAAGATCATCGTCGGCATGATGCCGACCTTGACTGCGTCGCCGGGGGTGAGCACGCCGGGGCAGTTGGGGCCGATGAGGTGGACGCCTTTCTTCTGGACGTAGGCGTAGGCCGGGATCATGTCGGCCACCGGGATGCCCTCGGTGATGCAGACGATGACCTCGATGCCGGCCTCGGCGGCCTCGATGACGGCCCCGCCCGCGAATGGCGGCGGGACGAAGATGCACGCCGTGTTGACGTCCTCGGCCTCGACGGCCTCGCGGACCGAGTCGTAGACGGGCCGGTCGAGGTGGCGCTGCCCGCCCTTGCCGGGGACGACGCCGGCGACGACGTTGGTGCCATACTCGATCATCTGCTCGGCGTGGAAGGAGCCTTCCTTCCCGGTGAGGCCCTGCACGACGAGCCGGGTGGTGGAGTCGACGAGAATGCTCATCCGATTGCGGAGTTAGAAGGGGGATTCGAGAGGAGAAGGTAGGGCGGCGGGGGCTAGCGCGTGGGTGGGTTCTGGGTAAAGAACCTATAGCGCCCGTCGTCAGCGCGGCAGGTCGCGGTTGTACCACCACACCGCCCGCGAGCGCGCCCGCTCCGAACCGAGGTTGAGGTGGGTGCCGTAGAACGTAAGCCCGACGCCGCCTGCGAGCGCTCCGATCCAGAGGGCGTTGGAGTCGCTGGGGGGACCGCTCTCCGCCCCGATGACTGCCAGCGCGTAGAGCGCGACGCCGCCGAGCGTGACGAGCGTGGCGGCCGTCCGCGAGCGCTCGTACTCGAGGGCGTACTCCCGCGCCCGCTCCGACGAGGCGACCGCCTCGCTCAGGTCCGATCCGAACAGCCCTAGCCGCCCCACGCGCTCGCCCTCGGCCCCGCGAACGATCCGCAGCCCGCCTAAGAATGCCGGTTCGATGCGGAGGGCGCAGGCGTCGTAGGTGCAGAGCGAATCGGCGGCGGGCGCTCGCTGCGCCGAGGCCGGGAGCGCGCCGCAGAGGACGAGGAGCCAGACCCAAAGCCCCCTCACCGCGAGCCTTCGCCTTCGATGTCGGGCTTGACGGTATGCACCTCGGCGTCGGCAGCGGGGGCCTGCTGGGCGGGCGAGTCGGCGCGGGGCTGCGGGGCCACAACTGGGGCGGCGGCGGCCGCACGGGGCGCTTCGATGTGGCGGCGCGGCGGCTCGTCGTCGAGGCTCAGCTCGCGCTTGACGTCGGCGGTGGCGTCCTTGAACTCGCGGATGCCTTTGCCCATGCCGCGTGCGATCTCAGGAATCCGCTTGGCCCCGAAGAGAAGGAGGATCACGAGGAAGATGAGGGCGATTTCGAACGGGCCGAGGCTCATGGCAGCAACAGGGGGAACGTGGGAAAAGAGCGGCGTCAAAGTACCGCCGCTGCGAGGCGCGCGCGCTACGCCCGCTTGAAGCGTTCCCGAAACCACTCGGTTCCGGGTTGCGAGTCGAGGGTCGGGAGTCGGGGGTCGGCAATGGACTGACGGTAGACAGAGGACAGAAGGCGCGAAGCGCGACGGCCTCGGTACTTTGAAAGCTTTGCCCGACTCCCGACTCCCAAGCCATGCCCGCCCTCTCCCGCGCCGACCTCCTCGCCTGGCCGAAGGCCGAGCTGCACTGCCACCTCGACGGCTCGCTCCGCCTCTCGACGATGCTGGACCTCGCCGAGCAGCAGGCCAAGCTCGACCTGCTCCCGGCCCGCGACGAAGAGGGGCTGCGCTCGGTCCTCCGGCAGATCGACGACGCCGAGACGCTGGAGGACTACCTCGCGTGGTTCGGCTACACGATCCCGCTGATGCAGACGGCCGACGCTCTCCGCCGGATCGCCTACGAGCTGGCCGAGGACAACGCGGCCGAGAACGTCCGCTACCTCGAGGTCCGCTACGGCCCCGTCCTCCACACCGAGGAAGGGCTGAGCCTCGACGAGGTCAACGACGCCGTCCTGGCCGGGCTGCGCGACGCCGAACGCGACTTCGGCATCCGCACGGGGCTGATCGTCTGCGGGCTGCGCGACCGCTTCGAGAGCGCGTCGCTGGCGCAGGCCGAGCTGGCCTCGCGCTACCGTGGCCGGGGCGTCGTCGCCTTCGACCTCGCCGGCGGCGAGGCCGGCAACCCGCCGGAGATGCACGGGGCGGCCTTCTACCACGCCCGCAAGCACCTCCTCGCCATCACCCTCCACGCGGGCGAGTCGTTTGGCCCGGCCTCCATCCGGCAGGCCCTCTTCAAGTGCGGGGCGCACCGCATCGGCCACGGCGTCACGCTCCGGCAGGACCCAGACCTGCTGCGCTACGTCATAGACCACCGCGTCCCGCTCGAGATGTGCCCGACGAGCAACGTCCAGACCCACGTCGTCTCGGGCTACGAAACCCACCCGATCCGGGAGTACGTCGAGGCCGGGGTCGCCGTCACCGTCAACACGGACAACCGGCTCTTCAGCCACACGACGGTCACAGACGAGCTGTGGCTGGCCCACACGCGCTGCGGGGTCCCGGTTGAGGCGCTCCGCGAGATCGTGCTCAACGGGTTCCGCTACGCCTTCCTGCCGTGGGCCGAGAAGCAGGCGCTCCTGCGTGAGGTCGAGGCCGCGCTGCCTTCGCGTGATTCGTGAAACGTGATTCGTGACATATCTCGACGGTGGTGCCCGTCCTCACGAATCACGCAGCACGAATCATAGGTCTAGGTGCACGGCGACGAAGTGCATCACGCCGAGGCCGTAGGGTTCGAGGACCGCCGTGTAATCAATCCGCGCGGCGATGTCGCCGAGGGGCTGGCGGACGGCGAAGCCGGCGGCGGGCGAGGCCGCCTCGAAGGCCCCCGCGCCGAGGCGGTCCACGCCGAGGCGGACCCCGAACGGCTGGGCGACCCAGTATTCGCCGCCGAGGTGGAAGCGCGTGTCGCTCAGCCGGACGTTCTCGCTGTCGGTGAAGACGCTCGGCGCGCCGCCGATCTCGCTGACGCGCTCGGTTCGCCGCTCGGCCGTCTGGAGCCGGGTCTCGACCTCGGCCGTCAGCGTGCCGCGCCCGCCGCCGAGCTGGTAGGCGCTGCCGAGGCGGAGGCGGACGGGGAAGCGGTCGGTGGTCTGCTTGCCGCCAGCGCCGAAGGCGTCGGAGGTGTCCCAGCGGTAGCGGGCGAGCAGGTCGTCCACGGTGAAGCCGAAGGCGAGGGTCTCGGAGACCTGCGCCGCCAGCCCGAGCGAGAGCGCGATGCTCACCACCGGGTCAATCTCGTCGAAGAGGTCGGCGTGGTAGAACCGGAGGCCGAGGCCGCCGGAGACGCGCTGGCTGACCTGGGCACCGAAGGCGGCGAAGATGACGTACTCCTGGGCCGAGAGGTCGCCGGTGTGGTAGCCCGAGTTGTCGCGCCCGTCGATGTTCTCGACGCCTGCGCGGACGACGCCGACGGCGGCCCCGGCGCGCGGCGGCAGCGGGAACGCGAACTGGAGGTACTGCAAGCTGCGGTCGAACGAGAGGAAGCCCGCCGCCGCGTCGAGGCCTTGCCGCCGGACGCGCGGCGCGAGCGCGGGGTTGTAGTAGGCGCTCGACTCGGAGAACACGTCGGCCACGAGGCCGCCGCCCATCCCGATCCCGCGCGCCCCGAACCCGAGGCGGGCATACGAGCCAGGCTGCTGCGCGGAAACCGGCACAGCAGCGAGGAACACAAAGAGGGCGAGCGAGAGGATTTGCTTCATGTATTGTCGCGTGTTGCGTGATACGTGATTCGTGGCCTCGCCCCAAACGGTGGCACTTGCCCTCACGAATCACGCAACACGAATCATTCTAAGACCAGAATCTTGCCACGGAGCGACGCGCCCCCGGCATCCACCTCGTAGAAATAGACCCCGTTGGCGACCCGGTTGCCGCCGTCGTCGAAGCCGTCCCAGACCTGCTCCACCGGCGCGGCGTCGAGCGTGCGGACGAGGTTCATCCCGAAGTCGAAGATGCGGATGCGCGCGCCCGAGGTGTCGCCTGCCTGCCCGTAGCGGATGCGGACGAAGCGGTCCGCGCTCGGCGAGAACGGGTTGGGGTAGGCGTAGGCCTCGACCTCGGGCGTGCGGTCGGTCGGGGTCTCGGGGTCCGTCGGCACGTCGGCGCGGAAGAGGGTCCAGGTTGCACCGCCGTCGGTGCTCCGGGCGAGGCCGTCGCCGGTGCCGACCCAGAGCGCGCCGGGCGTCGTGGCGACGGCGAAGGCGCTCGCGTCCCGGCTGACGAAGAGGCCGGGGCGCTCGGCGTCGGGGAAGTCGCGGACGGTGCGCCACGTCCGGCCGTCGTCGTCGGAGATGAAGAGGCCGTCGTCGCCGGCGGCGTAGACCGTCTCGGGCGTGCAGTAGCTCGCGGCGTCGGGGCAGAAGGCGACGTCGTAGATCCGCCGCCCGCTGAGGAGCGCCGTCTCGAAGCGCTCCCCGCCGTCGCGCGTGACCACGAGCGCGAACCGCTCGGTCGGCTCGACCGCCCGCCACACGGCCAGCCACACCGGGTTGCGCGGGTTCTGCTCGGTCCCGACCTCCGCCTGCGGATCGCCGACGGGCTGCTCCTCGATGGCGACCACCCAGTCGCCCGGCAGCCCGGCGTTGGTCCCGTCGAAGCCGGTGCGCTGCCAGGCGCGCTCGACGAGCGTGTCGGTCGGCACGGTCCCCGTCGTGTCGAAGACCACGAACTCGAACACGTCCTCGGGGCGCGAGTGGTTGACCCCGGCGACGGTCCCGGCCCACACGGTCCCGGTCTCGTCCACGAGCACCGAGAAGCCGAGGAAGTTGCGCGCCTCCTCGAACTCGTTGCGCTCCGGGGCGAAGAAGAAGCTCAGCGGCTCGTCCGGGCGAATCGAATCCACGGTGTCCGGCGGGAGGACGACGCGCTCGAAGTCGCGGGCGTACCGCTGCTCGTCCTCGAGCCATTCGAGCCGGCGGATGCCGCTCGCCAACCCCGCCACCCACACGTCGCGCGTCGCGGGGTCGAAGTCGATGTCGAACGGCGGACTCTGCTGCGGGACGATGACCGGCAGCGCCGGGAGCTGGAACGCCAGGTTCTCGACACCGCCCTCGCCGCAGCCGAGGATCGGGACGATCTCGCTCGGCTCCACGTTCGGCCGGAAGTAGTTGCAGCCGTAGACCTGGAGCGTGTCCTCGGGCTGATCGAGCTGGGGGAACTCGTAGGCCCATGTCCGCCCGCCGTCCTCGGAGTGGGCGAACCCGGCGGCGCTCTGCGGGCGGCTCGCAATGGCCGGGTCCTGGAAGCCGAGGCCGACCCAGACGTTCGGGCCTTCGACGTCGAGCGAGTAGACGATCGCCGTCGGCGCGATCGGTGGGGTGAGCGCGGGGTCGTCTACCAGGAACCACGTCGCGCCGTCGTCCGGGGTGAAGGTGAGCTGCTGCCCGGCCCAGAGCGTATCGCCCTCGGCGTCGAGGTTGTCGACGATGTTGCGCTGCGGCCCGCCGACCTCGATGAGGCTGTCCACTCGCGCGGCGAAGTCCTGGGCGAAGGCACCGGGCACGGCGAACGCGAGCGCGAGGACGAGCGCGAGGACGAGGAGACGGCTCATGCGGCGGCTCATTCGACAATCGTGATCGTAAACCGGGTGGTGTCGCTGACGGCCCCGTCGCGGTCCGTAGCCCAGAGCGAAACGGGGAGCGGGCCGGGCGTCGCCGCGTCGATCCCGAAGGTGACGGTGTAGCGCCCGTCGCCCTCCGTCGCATCGCCCGAGCCACCCCCGCCGTCGTCGCGGAGCTGGAAGACGCCGCTGTTGGGAAACTTGCCCTCGACGCGCGCAATGTCGTCCTCGCCGTCGGGGTCCGACACGGCGGCGACGATCTTGAGCGTCCCCGGCGGCCGAAACTCAGCCGGCGCGCTGACCTCCTCGATCACGGGCGGCCCGAGGCCAGGGCCGGCCAGCAGAAACGTCCCGCTGACCTGGTTGCTCACCAGCCCGTCGTCGTCCACAGCATAGACGAGAACGTTGTAGAGGCCGCGCCGGTCGCGCGGCAGGGCTAGCTCGACCGTGCCCGCGTAGCGGTCGCCCTCCCCTCGCTCCAGCGTCCCCGTCACCGACCGCTCGTTCGAGGGCGCGTACTGCCACCGCACAGCGTACCGCACGCGGGCGATCTCGCCATCGGGGTCCATCGCTAGCACGCTGAGCACGAGGTCAACCACAGCGGTGTCGCCCGACACGGCCGCATCGTCGAAGAAGACGCTGTCCGGCGAGAAGGCGAAGGCCGAGACCTCGGGCGGACGCGCCTCCAGCGGCTGAGGGTCGGAGGCCGAGTCGCACCCGCCGAGCGCGGCGAGGGCGACGAGTGCGCCGAGGAGCAGACGGGAACCGTGCATCGAGAGCGAGCGGGAGAGCAGGGAGCGAGGCCGCGCAGGCAGGCGGCGGGAAGATAGCGTCTCTCGTAGCGAACGGTTCGGGCGGCGCGGGGGTCTGGGGGAGAAGGTCCGGCGGAAAGCGGTCCCGAACCTACGACCGCCGGCGGGCCGGGGCAAGCGCGGCGAGGCGGGGGCAGCGGATTTGCCCTTTGTAAAACGTACTTCGTAAAACGTAAGGGAGACTCGCCCCGGCGTTTTACGTCCGGCACCCTTACGTTTTACGGCTTAAGTTTTAGGCAATGTGTTTTAGGCAATGTATAGCGGCTTGAAGCTGAAGCAGAGCACGAAGAGCACGAGCGCCGCGATCCCGAGCGCGCGGCGGCCCGGCGACAGCGGCTCCGGGTGCAGCACCGGCGGGTGGTCCACCTTGATTAGCGCCACGATCAGCAGGCACCAGAAGAACCAGCCCGGATACCCAATCGCCTCGGCGACCCCGCCGACGCGGAGCGCGAGCGCCGCCGCCGCCACGACGCCGAGCAGCCCGGCCGCCCGCGCCCGCTGGTCCTCGAAGAGCCGCCCGAAGAAGAAGTAGAGCAGCGCCGCCGCGATCACCCACACCCCGGCCCCGCCGAGCGCCTCGGGATAGCCGTAGAACACGGCGAGGTCGCGCAGCATCGGCCCCGTCTCGGCCGCCAGACCGAGCGTCGCCGAGAACAGCAGCACGATCACCGCCGCCCGCGCGATCCGCCCGTGCCAGCGCGGCCCGACGAGCGCGTAGACGATGTGCCCGCCGTCGAGCTGCCCGACGGGCAGCATGTTGAGCGCCGTGAAGAACAGCCCGAGCCACCCGGCGAAGAGCACGGGGTAGTGGTAGAGCTCGTCCATCGGCGGGACGTTCGGAAAGAGCTGCGTGAGCGCCCAGAAGAGCGGCGTCTGCCCGATCGTGAGGCGGCCCAGCCCGGTCACGTCCGGCAGCGCAAAGTCCGGAAACGTGCCGAAGCGCTCGACGAACAGCTTGAGCGGCTCGTGCCCGCCGAGGTCGAAGATGTACGTCGGCGGCGGGAGCGTGGCGAGGGCGTAGACGAGCACCCCGAGCGCGACGACGAACCCCGCCAGCGGCCCCGCCGCCCCGACGTCGAAGAGCTGCCGCGTCCGCTCCAACGGCTCCCTTATCCGGATCACCGCGCCGAACGTCCCGATGTTGGGCGCGAGCATCGGCAGCGGAAACGGGATGTAGTACGGCAGCGACACGTCGAGCCGGCTCTTCCGCGCGGCGAGGTAGTGCCCGAACTCGTGGACCGTCAGGAAGAGCAGCAGCGGGACCGCATAGCGCAGCCCGTCCCACACGAACATCCCCCACCCGAGCTCCTCGTAGAGCCGCTCCCGCCCGACGAGCGTTCCCCCCGCCCACACCGTCGTCCCGAGTGTCAGCGCGAACAGGAGGACGTGGAGCCAGACACGGTCGCGCCGGGGCGGGTCGGTGTCGGTGAGGATGCTCTCGACAGCCTCCGGCGAGAAGGGCTGCTCAGGGGGATAGGCAGGGCGCGTCTGCGGCAGAGAAGGCTCCAACGGCGTAGGCGAGCGGTCGGCGAAAACGAGGGCGGCCTACGCCCCGACCGCCGCGAAGTTGCCCCTCGGTGGACGGAAGGCCTAGACGGCAAATCCGTAGGGGCGATCCCACGTGGTCGCCCTGGTCGGGAATGCTGCCGACCATTGGGCACGGCACGCCGTGCCCCTACGAATGCCCAGCGTCGCTAAGTTCTGACACCTCCCTCAAAAGCACCGTCATTCCCGACCCCGATCGGGAATCCAGAGCGCCCAGCACGCCTTCTGGATTCCCGCCTTCGCGGGAATGACTACCATCTTTGCATCTGAGACGATGAGAACTTA
>JBBSMV010000120.1:0-8968 GCA_038232975.1 Rhodothermales bacterium | reverse complement strand
TGGCTTCTCGCGCGCCTTGCGAGAGCAAAATCGTGACCTCGTGCGAGCCTGACCTCGCAAATGTCCACACACCCTAGAGGATATCATCCTGCACGACCTTGCCTCGCGCTGTGAGGCGGTCCGGGTCTGCGTCGATGCCAATGATGTCGCTGCCGATGATGAGGACGGGGATGTCAATGTCCGAGACGCCTCGGTGCTCCAGGTCCCAGACGAACTGCTCGAAATACGACACGCCCGACGACATCTCGCCCGCGAACGCCTTGACCGGGACGATCTCGACCCGCGCATCAATCACGTCCAATCGGTTGAAGATCGTCATCTTCGCGCAGACGTTGTAGACCATGAAGGCGTACTTGCCGAACTGGATTTCCACCCCGAGCCGGTCCTTGACGAAGTCCATGTCCCGGAACGCGCCCGCGTTCAGCGGGGCCGGCTTATAGCCCTCCACGTAGTAGGCCGTCGGATAGTCGCACGGCACCCGGTAGTTGACCCAGCCCTTCGACCCGAACTCGTGCTTGAACGCCTTGTTGAGCGCCAGAGGGCTGTAGAGCACGCGCCCCTCCATCGTCTTCTCCTTGCTCTTCTTGGTCTTGTGAGCGACCGAATCTACCTCCCGGATCGCTTCGTCCACCTCGTCGAGCAGCGAACCATACTGGTTGCGAACCACCCGCTCGCCGTCGTTGAAAGAGTACAGTCCGGCGATAATCATTCGCTGGCCTCCTCTTTCCATTCGAGCGGTATCTGGGTCAGCTTGCCCGACGGCTTGTGGACCGGCTTGCCCATCGGGCGCGTCGGGAGCGTTCCGTGCGCCAGCATCGCGAGGCGGCGGCGCGCCTCGGCGAGGTAGTCGGCCTCTTTGTCAACGGAGACCGCTCGCCGCCCATGCTTGAGCGCGGCGACGGCGGCCGTGCCCACGCCGCCGTAGGGGTCCAGCACCCAATCGTCCTCGTCGGTCATCGCCAGCACGCAGCGCTCCACCAGCTCCACCGGAAACTGGCACGGGTGCTCGGTCTTCTCCGGGTGGTTGGACTTCACGTTCGGCACGTCCCACACGGCCTCGCTCCACTCGGCTTCGAGGAAGGTCTCCACGTCGAAGCTCCAGAAGTCCGAGGGGTTTTTGCCGAGGGGGTTGCCGCTCGGCTTGCCCGCGTTCTTGCCTTTGTAGGCCCGCTTGCCGGGGTACTTCGAGGGGACGCGGACCGGGTCGAGGTGGAAGGTGTAGTCGTCTGTCTTGGTGAACCAGAGCAGCGTCTCGTAGCGGCCGGAGAAGCGCCGCCGGGCGTGGAGACCGTGCCCGAAGTGCCAGACGACGCGGTTGCGAAGCTGGAGACCGTGCCGCTTGAAGAGCGGGTGGAAGTAGATGTCGAGCGGGTAGACCTCGTTGCGCGGGAGCGACGTGTCAATGAAGTTGCCCACCTGCCAGCAGAGGCTCCCGGTCGGCGCGAGGAGCCGGACCAGGTGCTCGATGACGTCCTCCTGTCGGTTGAGGTAGTCGTCGAGGTCGCGGACCTGCTCGTAGTCCTTCCCGATGTTGTAGGGCGGGGAGGAGACGATGAGCTGGAACGCCTCAGACGGAAGCTGCGCGCAGACCTCCAGCGTGTCGCCCTCGATCAGGCAGGCCGTGGCGTCGGGGTCGAAGCCGGCGCTCACCTCCGTCGGCTCCGGCTCGCCGCCGTTCTGGGAATAGAGGTTCAGTTGCTCCTTGACCATCAAATGGGTCGTGGGGTACGAGAGGACGAGCCGGAAGGTATCGTATCCCCCGCTCCCTCGCCAAGCCGCTACTCGGCCGCTACGGCGACCGTCTGGAACGTCGAGTCCACGGCCTCGGGCGTCTCGATCCAGTCGGCGACGAAGATGTTGGTGTCGCGGCTCGGGGTGCGCGTGGCGTTGCGGTTCGAGGCGAAGACGAGGCGGTCGCCGACGAAGCTGAACATTGGGAAGGCGTCGAACGTGCCGGAGTGGGTGACCTGCTCCAGGCCACTCCCGTCGAGGTTCACGAGGAAGAGGTCGAAGAGCCGGCCGCCCTCGGCGTGGTGGTTCGAGGCGAAGATGATGCGCTCGCCCGAGGGGTGGAAGAAGGGTGCCCAGTTCGCGCCGGGGAGGTTCGTCACGCGGAAGGCATTCGAGCCGTCAGCGTCGGCGACGTAGAGGTCGAGCTGGCTCGGCTCGACGAGGTCGCGCGCCAGGAGGTCGCGGTACGCGGCGGCCTCTGCGCCCTCGGGGCGGCTGGCGCGCCAGACGATCTTTTTGCTGTCGGGCGAAAAGAACGCGCCGCCGTCGTAGCCGAGCGTGTGGGTGAGCTGGCGCGTCTCGCCGGTCTCGGTGTCGTAGCGCCAGAGGTCGAGGTCGCCGGAGCGCGTCGAGGTGAAGACGACGTAGCGGCCGTCGGGGCTGACGGTGGCCTCGGCGTCGTAGCCCGCGCCGCCGATCAGGAGCGCGCGGTCGGAGCCGTCCGCGTCGGCAGCGTAGATGTCGAAGCCGGGGTAGATGGCCCAGGCGTAGACGCCGGGCGCGGTGGCGGGAGGCGTCGGGCAGGCGGGGCTTACCCCGTCGGTGGAGGCGTAGAGGATGCGTCCGCCGGGCAGGAAGTAGCCGCACGTCGTCCGGCCGCGGCCCGAGGAGACGAGCGCGTAGCGCGTGCTATCGCCAAGCGCAGAGCCATCGGCGTTCATCCCGAACTGCTGGTCGCAGCCCTGGGGGTTGATCCGGCTCCAGTCGCTCTGGAAGATGAGGCGCTCGTCGTCGAAGCTCCAGTACGCCTCGGCGTTGTTGCCGCCGAAGGTGAGCTGGCGGACGTTGCGGAGGTGGACCTCGCCCGCGTAGCGGAGCGTGTCGGCGGCGGGGTCGTAGGCGGTTGCTCCCTCGGCGGCCTCTCCCTCGGCCTGGCAGCCGGCAGCGAGGAGGGGTCCGAGCAGGGAGAGAACGAGAAGCGGGCAGGGAGTCAGACGCATTACGAGAGGCGTTGGGGGCGGCGGCTCGGCGCGAGCCGAAGGGAAAGTGCGCCTTTCTTCTCCTCTCCCGCCCCCGCCGTTCCGATATTCGCTAGCGTTTCGCCGACGCCTCCCCGCCGCGCTCACCGCCTGACCCGATGCCGCCGCCCGACTACTCGCTCGCCACGCTCCCGGACTTCGTCGGCCGCGCCCTCGGCGTCTCGGGCTGGCTGACTGTGGACCAGGCGCGGATCAACGCCTTCGCCGCCTGCACGGGCGACCGCCAGTGGATCCACACCGACCCGGAGCGCGCCGCTCGGGAGAGTCCCACCGGCACGACCATCGCCCACGGCCTGCTCACGCTCTCGCTCCTGCCTGCGCTCCGCGCCGAGGTCGGCGTCGTGCCCGGAGGCGTGGCGCGCGTGCTGAACTACGGCCTCGACCGAGTCCGCTTCCTCGCGCCCGTCCGCTCCGGCGCGCGCATCCGCGCCCGCGTCACGCTCACCTCGGCGGAGCCGAAAGGTGAAGGGCGCATCCTTTTGAAGACGGAGAACACGGTTGAGATCGAGGGCGAGGACACGCCGGCCCTCGTCGCCGACTCGCTCGTGCTGCTGGTTCTGTGACGTGCCGGGCGAGCGGCGTTCGCCCCTGCGGAGGCGTTGGACGTCGGAGCGCCATTCCTCGGGCGACCACGAGGGTCGCCCCTACGAGGATGCACCACGGTGGGTACCTTTGCCAGATTCGTCTGCCCTCTGCCCTCTGAAAACCCATGCTTTTCGAAAACCACGTCGTCGTCGTCACCGGGGCCGGGCGCGGGATCGGGGCCGCCGCCGCCCGTCTGTTTGCTCAGCACGGCGCGTCCGTCGTCGTCAACGACCTCGATGCCGAACCCGCTGAGGCGGTCGTGCGCGAGATCGAGGAGGCCGGCGGGGCGGCGCACGCCGTCGCGGGCAGCGTCACCGAAGACGGCTTCCCCGAGGCCCTGCTGGAGCAGACCGTCGCCCGCTTCGGCAAGCTCAACGTGCTCGTCAACAACGCCGGGTTCACGTGGGACGGGATGCTCCACACGATGACCGACGAGCAGTGGCTGCGCGTCCTGGAGATCCACACGTTCGCGCCGTTCCGCATGGTCCGCGCCGCCGCGCCCTACCTGCGCGAGCCGGGCAAGCGCGAGCGCGCAGCGGGCGAGCCGTTAGCCGAGAACCGCGTGATCGTCAATGTCTCGTCCACGAGCGGGCTGCACGGGAACGTCGGGCAGGCCAACTACGCGACGGCCAAGATGGGGATCGTCGGGCTGACCAAGACCGTGGCGAAGGAGTGGGGCCGGTTCGGGGTGCGGTGCAACGCCGTCGCCTTCGGGTTCATAGACACGCGCATGACGCGGCCGAAGGAGGAGGGCGAGAGCATCGAGGTGGCGGGACAGGAGGTCGTGCAGGGCATCCCCGAGGCGGCGCGCGGGCGGGCGTTCACGGCGAACCCGCTCGGCCGCCCCGGCACCGACGAGGAGGCCGCCGGCGGCATCGTGCTGATGGCCTCGCCGCTGGCCGCCTACGTCACCGGCCACACGCTCGAGGTCACCGGCGGCGCGGGGATCTGAGGAGCCCCCACCGCGTACCCGGCCTTGTCGTAATTACAACGTACCCCCGAACGATGGCGACCAAGACCCGCATCATCCGCATCGGCAACTCGCAGGGCGTCCGCATCCCGAAGCCCCTCCTGGAACAGAGCGGTCTGGGGGAGGAGGTGGACTTGCACGTCGAAGCCGGCTGCATCGTGATCCGCGCAGCCCGGCCGCCGCGCGCGGGTTGGGAGGCCGCCTTCGAGACGATGGCCGCCGAGGGCGATGACGCCCTGCTCGACGAACCGATCCCGACCGAGTGGGACGAGGCGGAGTGGACGTGGTGAAGCGCTCCGACGTCTACCTCGTCGCACTCGACCCGACGCGGGGGAGCGAGATCCGCAAGACCCGGCCCTGCCTCATCGTCTCGCCCGACGAGATGAACCGCCACGTCCGCACCGTCATCGTCGCCCCGATGACGACGAAGGGCCGGGCGTACCCGACGCGTGTCTGCTGCGTGTTTCAGGACAAGGAGGGCCAGGTCGTACTCGACCAGCTTCGGACGGTGGACAAGGCGCGCCTCGTCAAGCGCTTGGGCCGCCTCGACCCCGCCACAGCGACGCAGGTGCTGGACACGCTGTGCGAACTCTTCGCGCCCTGAGCCTCTCCCCCGCCACTGGCCGCCTACGTCACCGGCCACACGCTCGAAGTCACCGGCGGCGCGGGCATCTGAGGCGGCAGCCGCCCGCCCTCGCTCACGCCTGCGCTCGCGTCCCTGCGCTCGCGTCACCGCACTGCGGCCGCCAGGTCCCGCACAGCACCGGCCAGCATCCGCACCTTCGCCGCGTCGCGGGCCGAGCCGGCCTCGCCGCCGAGTGTTGCGGCCAGGACCGCCAGGGCTTCGCTTCGCGCGGTGCCCGACATCTTCTCGGCACCGGCCAGCGCCTGCCGCGCCGATGCGATCTGCCCAGCGTCGAGGCCGCCCGAGCGCTCGAGCTGGTCCAGGTAGGTGCGCGCCAGGGCGAACGTGGCCGGCCAGACGTACTTCGGCTGGCCCTGCGCGTTGAGGTAGTCGAGCCGCACCGACTTCGCCGCGGCGATCTCGTTCTCCGACAGGTACGCGCTCGGCACGAGCTCGAAGACGTCGAGGCCGCGCGCGATCTCCGAGCTTACGATCACGCCGTTGTACCAGTAGACCGACCAGCTTCCGCCCATCACGAACTCGTCCGGGTCGATGGGTCCGCGGTCGTGGAAGGCGATCTCGACGGGATGCTCGGCATCGGTCCAGTCGAAGACCGAGATGCCGCCCTGGTACCACGCCTGCACCATCACGTCGCGGCCGGGGACCGGGATGAGCGAGCCGTTGTGGGCGACGCAGTTCTCCTCCGCGGTCTGGGCGGCGGGCATCTTGTAGTAGCTCTTGAAGTCCAGCTTGCTGCCTTCGAGGGCGAAGATGGCGTCCGCGCCCCACTCGTAGGGGTCGTCGGCGCGGCACTTCGGCTGGCCGCCGCCGCCCCACTCGTCGGAGAAGAGGACCTTCGTGCCGTCGTTGTTGAACGTCGCCGAGTGCCAGTAGGCGAAGTTCGAGTCGGCGACGGCGTCGAGGCGGCGCGGCGCGGCCGGGTCGGAGATGTCGAGCAGCAGCCCGTAGCCCTCGCACGCGCCGCCGGCCAGGCCGATCTCGGGGTAGAGCGTGATGTCGTGGCACTGCGTCGGGCCGCGCTCCGGTCCTTCGTCCGGGTCGCCGAAGCGCTCGGCGAGCAGCTCCGGCAGCGAGGCCCGGAGCGCGGCGCTGTCGGCAGCCGTCGGCGTCCCGCTCCCGCCGCGCTTGGTGACAAGGCTGTTGAGGAGCGAGTTGACGAGGCCGGGCCAGAGTACGCGCTCGCGCCCGAAGAGGTAGGCCACGAACTCGCCGCGCGCCTTTGCCCGCTCAACCTCGGCGATGTCTTCCGGCGCGGGACCGTGGCTCGGCGGGGCCGTGAGGTCCTCGAAGATGCGCGGCGAGCTGACGATGGCGGCAGCTTCGGGATTGGCGAGCGGCACCTTGATGACCTCGATCCGAAACAGGGCCGAGTTCGGGTCCTCGTCAGGCATCGCGTCCGAGCAGCCCTGAAGCTCCTCCTCGGGGCGCACCGGCGCGGAGCCGGAGACGTAGACGTAGACGTTCGCGTCGTCGTTGGGGTCTTTGAGCACCGAGTGGGTGTGCGAGCCGCGGCACGTCTGGACGTTGGCGAGGTAGCGCGGCGCGCGGATGTCGGTGATGTCGAAGATGCGGATGCCCCGCAGCCGCTCCGGGCTGACGGTAGCCTCGACGCCCTCGGTGCCGCAGTCGAGCCGCCCGCCGAGCCCCTCGCCCGAGACGAAGAGGAGGTTCTGGTAGACCGACACGTCGCTCTGCGAGGCGGGGCAGACGTACGCCGTCACGAGGTCCGGCGCGCTCGGGTTCGAGATGTCCCAGACCTGGATGCCGTTGTAGTTGCCCTGGATGGCGTAGTCCCCGGTGAAGGCGAGGTCGGAGTTGGTGACCCCGACGAACGCCTCCGGCGGCCGCGTCGCCGAGAGGACGCGCAGGTTCCACACCGCCTCCTCTGCGTCGAACAGCCCGCCGCCGAGGCCGACGCGGGGGTCGGGCGTCGGAGCCGTCCGCTCGGACGTCGGCGCGGGCATGGACGGCGGCATCGAGGGCGCATCGCCCGGTGCCACGGCCGGGGGCACGCACGCAGCAACCCCGAGCATCCCGAGGACAATCAGGGCCGCCCAGCGCGTGGGTGCCGCGGACAGGGAGGCGGAAGGGCGAGTCGGGGCGGTGACGTTCATGGCGGTCTCAGGCGTGGTGAGAAAGTATAAGCGAGGAAAGCCCTCCCCCTAGACAGGGGGAGTCCCGCGCAGCGGGGAGGGGGTAGATGGAGCGAAGCACTCGTCCTCTGTCCACCACCCCTGTTCCCTCCTGTCCAGAGCCTGCCCCCGCGAAGGCGGGGGAGGGGGACTGCTACTACACTGCTACTACGCTACTACTACAACGTCAGTCAGGGCAGATCACGGAGCATACGCTGCATCCGGGCGATCTCGGTGGTCTGATCAACGTGGATGTCCGAGGCGAGCTTGAAGGCCTCCTCGTCCTGCCCCGCGCCGTCGGCGGCGAAGAGGGCGGCGACCATCGTGACCGCGCCGCTGTGGTGCTGGATCATGTAGGTCAGGAAGAGCCGGTCGAACGGCGGGCCGTGGGCGGCGGCCAGCTCTTCGAGCTGCGCCTGCGTGAGCATCCCCGGCATCCGCGAGTGGTCCATGTGCTCGCCGCCATGGGCCATCTCGCCATCGGCGTGAACCATCAGGTTCAGCCCCTCGATCTGGACCTCGGGCACGGGCTGCCCGCGCGCGCGGAGCCACCGCTGCATCGAGGCGATCTCGTCGTTCTGCGCGTTGATGATGCGGGCGGCCAGCGTCTGCACCGAGGCGCTCGCCCCGTTCGTCGGGGCCAGGCGCGACATGACGAGGGCCTGGGCGTGGTGCCCGATCATGCCCGCCATGAAGCGGACGTCGGCCTCGGTGAACGAGGCGCGCGCGCTGTCCTGCCGCGCCCAGTAGAGCGCCTCCAGCTCGGGCGCGGGCGGGGTGGGGTTCTCCCTCTGCGTACTGCCCGTGCTGCCGCAGCCGGCGAGCGCGAGCAGGGATACGGCGAGGGTCCAGCGTAGGAGGCGGGCGCTCATGCTTCGTCGGGTCGGGTGGCGGGACGAGACGAATATAAACTCGGAGATGCACCGCTTACGAGCGAGGACACAAAGCCAGAAGTACCGCACCCTCCAGCGTCGCCCGGCGGTGAACCACCGGGCTGACAAGCGTAAAGACGCTGAAGCGCCCTGTGCTCGGCACGAGCACCAGCCCCCCTGGGGCTTTCGCTGTGAGCCGGGGACTCGCGAGTCGGAGCCTTCAGGCCCCGGCGGCGGTGGGCCAACCGAGGTTGCGATAGCCCTGACGTGAAGCGGCCGGGGTGGGAACCGCTGCGGCACAAAGCGTACTTTCCGCCCCCCGCTCGCACCCGACCTGCCACCTCGATGCCCGACCGCCCGACTACGTCCGACCAGACCCGCCGAGACTTCCTCGCCTTCTTCCTTGAGCGCGGGCACGAGATCGTCCCGAGCGCCCCGCTCGTCCCGCACGACGACCCGACGCTGCTCTTCATCAACGCGGGGATGAACCAGTTCAAGGACGTCTTCCTCGGCGAGGGCACGCGGCCCTACCGCCGCGCCGCCGACACCCAGAAGTGCCTCCGCGTGAGCGGCAAGCACAACGACCTCGAAGAGGTGGGGATCGACACCTACCACCACACCTTCTTCGAGATGCTCGGGAATTGGAGCTTCGGGGATTACTTCAAGCCCGAGGCCATCCGCTGGGCGTGGGAGCTGCTCGTCGACCGCTGGGGACTGGACCCCGACCGGCTCTACGCGACGGTCCACGAGGGCGACCCCGCGCTCGGCCTGCA
>JBBSMV010000119.1:0-9021 GCA_038232975.1 Rhodothermales bacterium | reverse complement strand
CCGTTCGAACCCACCGTCGGCGTCGTACTCGGCGACGAACGCGTCGCTGCCGCCGGCCGAGAGGAGCGGCACGGTGCCGTCCGCGCTCGGGTCGAAGTCCGCGGCGGAGCTGAACTGGCCGACGACGACGATGCCGCCGCCGGGCGCAGCCGCCACAGCCGTAGCGACCTCGACCGACGTGGCCCCGATGCTGAAGGCCCAGAGGAACGCCCCGTCGGCGGCGTCATACTTCGCCACGAACAGGTCGCTCAGCCCGACGGAGGTCAGGACCGTTTCGCCGTCGCCGGGGTCGGCGTCGAAGCTCCCGTCGAACTCTCCGACGACGACGATGCCGCCGTCGGTCGTCGCGGCTCCCCCGACGACTTCGAGGCCCGGCCCGCCCAGGCTGAAGGCCCAGCCGAGCGCGCCGTTCTCCTCGTAGCGGGCGAGGAACACGTCGAACTCGCCGGCTGCGGTGATCGTCGCGTCCGCGTCGCTCGGGTCGAAGTCGGGGCTGCCCGTGAAGTCGCCGGCGACGAAGGCCGCGCCGTCGCCGCCGAGCGCGACGGCGACGGCGTTCTGGTTGCCGGAGGCTCCGATGGCGAAGGGGTAGAAGACCTCCGGCTGCGCGAGCGCGGCGGGGGTGAGGAGGAGGGCGACGACGAGCAGGCCGGCGCGGGAGAGGGTGGGTAGCGGTAGAGACATGGGAGTTCGGTGTGAGAGAGGGATGGGAGAGGGAGGGTTAGCGGAACAGCGAGGCCCCGCAGACGCTCGTCGAGCGCCGGAGCCGGTCCGGGATGGCGGCGCACCACGCGCGCCGGTGGGCGATGGCGTTCGAGCCGAAGGCGGAGCGCGGGGCGTCGTCCGGTTCGGTCTCAACGCGCGTCGGCGTGAGCACAGCGGTTTGTGTGCCGCCGGTGCCGTGTTGGCCGAACTCGTTGGCCCCCCAGCAGTACGCCTCGCCGCCGCCTTCCACGACGGCGCAGGAATGCGAAAAGCTGACCTCTATAGACTCGAAGCGGAGGTCCGTCGCGACCGGGATGGGGGTG
The DNA here is from genome assembly GCA_038232975.1 of Rhodothermales bacterium. Lineage (GTDB taxonomy): Bacteria > Bacteroidota > Rhodothermia > Rhodothermales > JANQRZ01 > JANQRZ01. The sequence goes on along the minus strand of JBBSMV010000119.1, from coordinate 7,993 downwards.
ACGGTGTCCGTCGTGTCGCCTGTGCCGAGCTTGCCGCGGAAGTTGCTACCCCAGCAGCTTGCCGCGCCGACGCTCGTGAGCGCGCAGGCGTGAACGCCGCCGCCGCCAGCAAGCGCGACGAACGGCTCGCGAGGCTCTACGGGCGTCGCCTGGAACACCTGCATGGTGAGGCCGGAAGCGCTTGGATCTGGAACGCTCGGATCCCCCCAGCCATAGAGCTGCCCATCCGCACCGAGACCAGACGAGGCGATGGCGTGTGCCGCAACCGCACGGAACGCTACATTTGTAGGCTGCACCCGCACCGGCTCAGGCGAGAGCTGGATCGTGGAGAAGCCGTTTCCGAGCCGGAACTCCTGCGCGTTCTTCCCCCAGCAGTAGGCGGCTCCGTCTTCGGCGACCGCACAGGTGTGCTCGGCGATGCTGCTGCCAAGCGACGCGAAGCGAACCCCGGAAGGCGTGTTGACGCGGGTGGGGACGTTAACGCGGATGTCGAGAACGTCGTCCTCCGTCGGCTCCGGCGGCGCGCCGTTGCCAACTGTCCCCACTCCGTCGAACCCCCAGCAGTAAATCTCTCCGTCAGTCGTGCGGGCACACGTCGCAGTCTCCCCCGCCTGAACCTCCACCACCTCACCTGCATCCCCCGGAAACTGAGCGAGGACGGGTTCGGGAAATAGCTCGTTTTCGTCGGTGCCATTACCGAGCCGGCCGAGAAACGCTTCTCCCCAGCAGAAGACCTGCCCGCTCTCGAGGAGGGCGCAGGTGTGAGAGCCTCCGGCGGAGATGGAGGCAGCCGGACCCGGCAGGGTAACGCGGGTCGGTACCAGGCGCGGCTCGAAATCCCCGACGCCGAGCTGGCCGGTGGCATTCGCCCCCCAGCAGAAGGCCGCGCCTTCCATATCGATACCGCAAGAGAAGCCCTCACCTGCCGATATCGTCGCGGCGAGAAACGGGCCACCGGATATAAACGACACCACCGAAACCGAAACGGTGTCCGCAGCGGAGCCTTCCGCGAGGCGGAACCCTCGGCGGCCCGGCGGCGCGGCGGCGGCGGTCACAGCCAGAAGCGCCTCGCCCTCGCCGACGCCCTCAATACCCGTCCTCGCACCGTCCCCCCCGTTCTCCGGCGACGCCACGACGCGGGCGACGAGCGTGTCGAGGCTGAAAAAGTTGATGCCGTACCGGTTGTAATCGCCCGGAGGCACTTCGTTGCCGAAAATGTCCTCGACGCGCGTGACCCGAAGGACCGTCGTCTGGCCGACGAGCAGCGAGTCCCGGTCGAGCGCAGCTTCGACGTCTCCGACGGGGCCGGTGCTCACAGGGGAGGCCACCGAGGCGGTAACCCCCTCGGCTCCCTCGATGACGGCGGTGATCTCTTGCTCGGCCGCCGTGGTCCCGAGCGTCCACTCGACCGTCGCCCGGCCCAGGCCCTCCCCCCCGGACCCCGTCACCGAGGTCTGCGACGAGAGCGTTCCCTCGGTGACCGACCACCGAACTGTGACGCCCGGCACGGCCGTCTCGAGGTTGTCGAAGACGAACGCCTCGACGGTGACGGTCTGGTCTACGATCAGGGCCGTGCTCCCTTCAAACCCGACGGTCACCGTGGTGACCTCACCCTCGAAATCGTTGCCCACCCCGTCGCACGCCGCGACGGCGGCAAGCAGGGCGACGAGGGCGAGAACCGAAACGAGCAGACGGATGGGAGTGGCGCGGCGAGCGGTGCCGGGGTGTACTGTATCGAGCGACATGGGAGGGGTGGGAGGGCTTTGTCGAGCGGAAGCAGAAGGCGTGTGGTAGTACGGGAAGTTGCAAGACTCAATCAGGCCCGGCCGATCTCCCCGCGAGAGCAAGGAGATCGGCCGGGATACCTTTTTCATCGTGGAAACCCGAGCGTCTCCACTACCGGCTTAGTTCGCCGGGTACGAGGTCCACCCGAAGTACCAGGTCTGGCCCTGCGATACATCTGGCGCGATGGCCCCGACGTAGTTGACCGGCGTGAAGAACCCGTCGTTCGGCGGCGTCTGCACGATGTTTGGCCGCGTGATGAGGCTCGTGTTGCGCAGCCGGAAGTCCGGGTTCGTCCGGCTGATCACCCCAGGGAACGGGTTCGGGTTCTGGCTGCTGAAGCTGCTGGTCTCGACGCAGGCGAACTCGTTGTCCGGGTCGGGATCAACCAGCCCGATGCCGGAAAGGACTGCTCCAATGCCACCGCGAATGCGGAGGTCGTTGGTGGGGCAGTTGTCGAAGGTGGCCTGGTCGTCGACGTCGAGGAAGTAGCTCCCGAAGCCGCCGATGACGATGTTGTTGTACTCGCCCCCGGCCCCGCGACGGAGCACGATGCCGGTGTTGTCCTCGCCCCCACCCGAGGGGAAGCGCCCGATGGCGGTGACGTTGTAGACCGTCGGGTCCGTCAGCGGGCGGTTCCCGAAGTTGGTGCTCCCGTTCTGGATCTCGTTGTTGTCGATCTCGAACCCGCGGTCCCCGGCGAAGCGGTCCTGCTGGACGATCAGGAACTGGAGCTTGCCGTTGTAGCCGTAGGAGAAGTCGAACGAGTCGTCCTGCGCGCCGGTGGCGATGAGGTGCTTGGCGTTGAAGGTGCCGCCGAAGAACTCGAAGCCGTCGTCGGAGCCTTTGTGGACCTGGACGTACTCGATGTCCGTCCCGCTGCCGACGCTGTAGAGCGTGAGGCCGTTGATCTCGCGCGTCGGGGTCAGCTCGAAGCCGGCGAACTCGATGCGGACGTAGCGGAGCGTGCCGCTGTCGTCGTTCGAGATCACCGGGTTGCCGCCGTAGGTCAGGTTGTTGAACGGAGCCGGCAGGCCCTCGACGAAGCAGTCGTTGGTGGCGGCCCCGTTGCAGGTGGAGCGCCCGATGACGATGACGCCGCCCCAGTCGCCGGGCTGGCGCTGGCCGACGGGCTGGCGGCTGGTGAAGACGATCGGGTTGGCCTGGGTGCCGTCGGCCTCGATGCGCCCGCCCTGGAGGATCAGGAGCGCCGAGGGCTGGTTGGTCGAGCCTTCGATCCGGGTGCCTTGTTCGATCTGGATCTGGGCACCGCTCACGACGCTGACGATGCCGTTGAGGATGTAGAGCGTGTCGTTCGAGAGGGCACGGTTGTTCGTGATCGCGCCGGAGAGCGTGACCTCGGGGAGGCCGCCGCGCACGGCCGCGTCGCCGGCCTCGCCGAAGTCGGCGTCGTCGGCGCTGGGGTTGGCGCTGTCGCAGCCCACGAGGAGGGCCGGGACGGCGAGGAGGGTGAAGAGAACCGCCGCGAAGAGCGGTCGGGCGTGGAGGAGACGCATGGTAGGTAGGGTATAAGGTGAAGGGCAAAGGGCAAGCCTTCGGGTGAGGTGCGGGAGGGACCCGCCCGGCTTGTGTTCCTAGAGTACCGACTCGGCCCGGTCTGTTTATGACCTAATTGTTAGCGCTGTGTTATGGATTACAACGGACCATAACGTACCTATTATTTTTCCGACATACCGAGGGCACGGGCTGCCTTTCGAGGCATCCTATCGGTGGCAAAATCTTCGTGGCGAAAACGCTGGGCCGCAGGCTCCGAACCCGGCGCTAGCGCACCTGGGCGGACAGCTCAATCGAGGCCGTCGTGGCCCGCGCTGTGAGCCGGTAGCTCCCGGACTCGCCGAGCTTCCACATCGCCTCGGTGACGCCGTCGGCGTTGGTGCGCGTCGTGTCGTCCGGCTCGACGCTCGCGCCCTCGCCGGTCGGCCGCCAGACGACCTCGGCATCGGGGACGGTCTCCCCGTAGGGGTCCGTAAAGCGGAGCGCCACCGGCAGCATCTCCCCGGCCGCGGCCTCGCCGAACCCCGTCGTGTCACTCACGACCTCGGCGAACGTCGGGATGCCCCGGTTCAGCTCTTGGAGCGGGCCGTCCTCGTTGCACCCAGCGAGCAAGACGATGAGGGCAAACGAGCACACCGTGATGAGGCGAAGCGAGAGGAGAGTCATACGTTATCGAGAAATCGGGGATGGGCGTTGGAGGGGTATGGAGTCGGGAGATGGGCGCGCGTTCGGACCACGACCGAGTTGCTCCCACCCCCCCATCCTCCCATACTCCATTCTAAAGGCTCCAGGAGAGCGCGAGCGAGACGTTGCGGCCCCGGTCGTAGGAGGTAGTGGCGAGGGTCTCGCCGTTGGGGAAGTCCTGCTCGAAGCGGACCTCGCTGCCGAGGAGCCGGCGGGCGCTGGCGCGCAGCGTGACCCCGCGCCCGAGCGGCTGCTCGGCCGTCACGTCGAGCTCGACGCGCGAGGCCTCGTAGATCGCCGGGCGCGTCACGTCGTTGCTGACGATCTCCAGGCGGCGGCCGGTCGCCTGGAGGAGCGCGCTGACCGAGGTGTCGAGGCGTGGCACGGCGTAGCTGACAATTGTATTGACGAGGAATGGAGTCTGCCCGAAGACGGGCCGCTCATCGGAGGGGATGCGGACCGCCTGGCCGCCGCTGTTGCGGAAGACGAAGTCGTCGACCTGGGAATACATCAGCGTGAGGTTCGCGTTCAGCGAGAGGCCGTCGAGCGCTGCGGCGTAGCGGCCGAGGTCGCCGCGCGCCTCGAACTCGACGCCGTAGGCGCGGGCGCGCCCGGTGTTGGCCCAGGTGCGGGCGTCGCCGCTCTGCCAGATCGCCTCGATGGGCCGGCCGAAGCCCTTGTAGAAGCCGCCCACCGAGACCACCGACTCGGGGCTGAGGAAGAGCTCCCACCGGAGGTCGGCATTGGTGATGAAGACCCGGTCGAGCTGGTCGTTGCCGGTGGCGGTGATACCGCCGAAGAAGTCGTAGAAGGTGATCGGCGCGAACTCGCGGAACTGCGGGCGGGCGACGGTGCGCGCCAGGCCGGCGCGGAGGTTCATCTGCTCCGACGGCGAGACCGTCAGCGAGACCGACGGGAGGACGTCCGTGTTCGCCAGCTCCCAGGTCCGCTCGAAGTCGCCCTGGGAGAACTGCTCGCCGAAGTTGCCGAAGGCGCGGCCGTCCTGCCGGGCGTCTTCGAGCCGCGCCCCGGCCACGACGCGGACGCCGCGCACGACCTCGACGTCGACCATGCCGTAGGCCGCCAGCACGGTCGCGTCGGCGGTGTAGTTGTCGGCGGCGGTGCCGCGCTCCTGGGGCGCAAAGCCGATGACCGTGCCCGCGTCGGTCGAGTCCGGGACGTTGATGAACGCCGGGGTGTAGAGCTCGTCCGGCGGGAGGGTGTCGAAAGGGCCAAGCAGCTCGAGGTTGGCCGCAGCGTTGGGGGTGTAGAAGATGCGCCGGGTGTAGACCTGGCGGTCGCGGTAGTCGGCGAGGCCGCCGAGCTTGACCTTTACCGGCCGCCCGAGGAGGCGGAACGGGAAGGCCGCGTCGAGGCCGCCGAGGTAGCCGTTGTCGTCCTGGTCCTGGTGGAAGACGGCGGCCAGGCTGGCGAAGTTGCTGTTGTAGTAGCGGAAGGGCACGTCCGGGAGCGGCTGGTAGCCGACCTCGCGGGAGTCCGGGGCCGGGGTGCCCTGGACGTAGACGGGCGCGCGCGTGCCCGGCTCGAAGCGGCCCGTGCGGGTGTAGGCGAGCTGCCAGTCGAGCGTCGCGCCGTTGACGGCCACGACCTCCGGCAGGCGGTGCGCGCCGCTGAGGCGGGTGGTGAGGAGCTGGCTTTCGACGCGGCGGAGCTGGGGGATGTAAATGTTTTGGTCGTCGCCGCCCTTGTAGCCTTCGAGCACGCGCGCGAGGTCCTCGGTGGTGCGGTTGTAGACCGTCGTGAGCGAGAGCTTCGAGGCATCGGAGACGGCATAGCCGAGGTTCACGATCCCGCCGACGCGGACGACCTGCTCGCCGGAGCGCCCCCGGTAGTCGGTGTCGAAGAGCGGCCGCAGCACGCCCGTACCGCCGGGGTCGCCCGCCGAGAGGAGGCGCTCGACGTAGCTCTCGCGCACGGAGTAGGTGTCGTCGTAGGTCAGGACGCTGATCAGGCCGAAGCGCCGGCCGGCGAGGTCGAAGGCGTCGCCGTAGGTGAGGCCGTAGGACTGATTCAGGGGGGCCGTCCTGACGGTCGGGTTGTAGGGCATCGTCGCGGCGATGGCCTCGCCGAGGGCCTCCTGCTCCGCCGCCGAGCGGGGGTTGCGGATCGGGGTATCGGGGTCGTTGGGGTCGTCGCTGGCGGCCTGGCCGGTGATCGAGCGGCCGTCGAAGAAGGCGGCCGGGTAGTCGGCGTAGCAGGACGAGAAGCCAGTCCAGGCGCTGGCGCAGCCGCCGAGGTAGAGACCTTCCTGCCCCGAGGTGGCGGTGTTGTAGGTGCCCGAGGCTTTGACCTGGACGATGCGCTGCGGCGGGGTGTCGCGCGTGAAGAGCTGGACGAGGCCGCCGGCGAAGTCGGCCGGGAGGTCGGGCGTGTAGCCCTTGACGACGCGGACCGACTCGAGCGCGGCGGCCGGGAAGAGGTCGAGCGGGACCTCGCGGCGGTCCGGGGTGATGGAGGGCACCGGGATGCCGTTGAGCGTCAGGTTGGCGTAGCGGTCGCCGAAGCCGCGGACGCGGATGAACCGGCCGTCCTTGGCCTCGGCCGCCGGCGAGCGCGAGAGCGCCGAGGCGGCGTCGCTGCCGGCGAGCTGGATGTCCGAGCGGCTGACGACGTCGATCACGCTCGGGGCCAGCTTCCGCACGGCGATCAGGGCCTCGGTCGAGCCGCGCTCGCGCTCGGCGGTGACGGTGACGGCGTCGAGCTCCTCGGCTTCGTCACTGAGCGTGACGTCGAGATCGGTCGTCCGCCCGTCGCGGACCTCGACGCCGGTGACGGTCTTGGTGGTGTAGCCGAGGAAGCGGACCTCGACCTCGTAGCGGCCAGCCGGGACCCCGGTGATGACGTAGCGCCCGTCGGGGTCGGTGGCGGCTCCGGTCCCGAGCGCCGGCAGGGCGACGGCGGCCCCCGGCAGCCCCTCGCCCGTCCGCGCATCAATCACCCGACCGGCGAGGGTCCCGGTGAAAGGTTCTGTCTCGGCAGAGCTGGCCTGCGCCGGGCGAGGCATGAGGAGGACAGCCAGGAGCGTAGCGAGAACGGCAGAGGCGAGGCGGCGGTCGGTCGGCACGGTGCGGGAGGAGAGGTGAAAGAAACAGCGCCGGTGGAGGCGTCCGATCACCCAAGCATACCTGGTACGCCAGACGTTGCTGTTACGCTACCGTTACAGAACTATTACCATGAACCGGATCACTATTCCATGAACCCGGCCGGGCGCGGGCCGGGCGCAGTACCCGCTCAGAAGGGCATCCCCTCCCCGACCTCGCGCGCGGCGCGCGCGGAGGCCAGCGGGTCTCGGGAGGCGGGCCGCGCGCGCGTCGGCCGGACCGCGCGGCCGGGCACCACGTCGCGCGTGCCGTCCTCCCACTCGATGAGCCGGTTGCCGTTCGAGCCGATGACCGGGCCTCCGAGGGCTTGGACCGCGCAGCACGGGAGGCTGCGAAGCTCGGGGCGGGAGAATCGGTCCCCGCGGAAGATGTAGCGCATGGATTAGGAGCGCGTGAGGGTTGAGGGGTACCCAAACTTCCCCTCCGCCCGCCCCCGCCGGATTACGGCCTGGTTAGGGCTAGGTGATCCCTTCGTTACCCTCTCGTTACACCCCGGCTCCCCAGCGCGCGGCGAAGCCCAATAGGCGCGAGGCCGGAACAGGGTAAGGCCCGAAGAGCGCGCTCCCCCCGGGCCTCGCGCTGTTCCTCAGCCTAGACGGCACGCGCTAGCGCTCCAGCCGGATCCAGTCATACCAAATCCGGTTGATCCGGATCACCTGGCCGTAGGGACACGGCGTGCCGTGTCCGCGCAGACGTGCCCCAGGGCTGGACAGGGCACGCCCTGTCCCTACGATGGAGGCTATCCCTACGATGGGCAGGGCTGCTAAGTTCTCATCGTCTCAGATGCAAAGATGGTAGTCATTCCCGCGAAGGCGGGAATCCAGAAGGCGTGCTGGGCGCTCTGGATTCCCGATCGGGGTCGGGAATGACGGTGCTTTTGAGGGAGGTGT
>JBBSMV010000118.1:0-9022 GCA_038232975.1 Rhodothermales bacterium | reverse complement strand
GTACCCGTTCCTCTTCAACTCGTACTACGTGCAGGCGGGCGAGCGGCACTGCCGGGCGCAACGCGGCTACCTCTCCCGCCCCACCGTCGCCGAAGTCTTTGCTTTCCGCGCGCACGTCGACGAGCACATGCAGCGCCTCCTCGACGGGCTGGACGAGCGCGCAAACGAGCAGCTCGCCGAGGTCGTCCGCGTCGGGCTGAACCACGAGCAGCAGCACCAGGAGCTGATGCTGACGGACATCAAGCACGTCTTCTCCGTCAACCCGCTTCGCCCGGCCTACCGCGAGCGCCCGCACACGCCCGCCCCCGACCCCGGCGCGGTCCGCTGGGTGGAGTTCCCCGAGGGCCTGTACCAGATCGGCTACGACGCCGAGCGCGACGGGCCGTTCACGTTCGACAACGAGACGCCGCGCCACCGCGTCTTCGTCGAGCCCTTTGCGCTCGCCGACCGGCTCGTGACGTGCGGCGAGTTCATGGACTTCATGGAGGACGGCGGCTACGAGCGTGCCCCGCTCTGGCTGAGCGAGGGCTTCGCCACGGTGCAGGAGCACGGCTGGACCGAACCCTTCTACTGGGAGCAACGCGATGGCGGGACCGGCAGCGGTCCCGAATGGTGGCACTTCACGCTCGCCGGGATGCAGCCCGTCGACCCGAACGAGCCGCTCACGCACATCTCCTACTTCGAGGCCGACGCCTACGCGCGCTGGGCCGGAGCCCGGCTCCCGACCGAGTTCGAGTGGGAGGTCGCCGGCGAGGGGGTGCCGGTCCAGGGCAACTTCGCCGGGGACGAGCGGCTGCATCCCGCTCCGCCCGAGCCCTACGCCGGCGGCGATGGCGCGGCCGAGCCCCGCCTCCGCCAGCTCTTCGGCGACGCGTGGGAGTGGACCCGGAGCCAGTACTCGCCCTACCCCGGCTACGCCCCGGTCGAGGGCGCGCTCGGCGAGTACAACGGCAAGTTCATGTGCAACCAGTTCGTGCTGCGCGGCGGGAGCTGCGCCACCAGCCGGAGCCACGTCCGCCGGACGTACCGCAACTTCTTCGCCCCGGCCGCGACATGGCAGTTCACCGGCATTCGCCTGGCTAAGGACCTTTAGGTCTGGTTTGCCTGCGGCGAGGCTTCGCGTTCTAGTTTTCGGTTTCTAGTTTCTGTTCTCATGCCGCTGCCCTCCGCGCCCTCGTCTTCTCAACGAGAAATCAGAAACGAGGAACCAGAAACAGAGCGCGACGCCTTCCGGCGCGACGTGCTCACCGGCCTCGGAGCCGAGCCGAAGTCGGTGCCGTGCAAGTATTTCTACGACGAGACCGGCTCCGCCCTCTTCGACCGGATCACCGAGACCGAGGAATACTACCCGACCCGGACCGAGCTTGCCATCATGCGGGCGCACATCGGCGCGATGGCCGCCGAGATCGGGCCGGGCGCGGCGCTCGTCGAATACGGCAGCGGCTCGAGCCTCAAGACCCGCGTCCTGCTCGACCACCTCGACGCGCTCGCAGCCTACGTCCCGATTGACATCTCGCGCGAGCACCTCCTCGCCACCGCCGAGACCCTGCGCGCCGCCTATCCCGGCCTCCCCATCCTCCCCGTCGCCGCCGACTACACGGCCGCTTTCGATCTCCCAGACCTCCCATCCCATCGTCGGCGCGTGGTCTACTTCCCCGGCTCGACGATTGGCAACTTCGACCGGGAGCAGGCGGCGGCGTTTCTGCGCCGGGCCGCGCGCCTCGCCGGGCCAGGCGGCGGCCTCCTGATCGGCGTGGACCTGAAGAAAGACCCGAAGACGCTGGAAGCGGCCTACGACGACATCGGCGGCGTCACGTCGGAGTTCAACCTGAACCTCCTCGACCGGATCAACCGCGAGCTCGGCGGCACGTTCGACCGCGACGCCTTCGCGCACCGCGCCGTGTGGAACGAGGAGGCGAGCCGCATCGAGACCTACCTCGTCAGCCTCCGCGAGCAGACTGCCGAGGTGGACGGCGTCGCGTTCCACTTCGGCGAGGACGAGGCCGTCCACACCGAGAACTCGCACAAGTACACCGTCGAGGGCTTCGCCCGCTTCGCGGCCCAGAACGGCTTCGCCCCCCGGCAGGCGTGGACCGACGCCGAGCAGCTCTTCAGCGTGCAGTATTTCGAGAGCCTGCCCCGGACTCGGTCCGGGGTCGAGGCGTAGCGCAGGCATGGCGAAGACCAAGCAGAAGCCGCCGAAGATCGTGCTCGGCATCGACATCGGCGGGACCGGGATCAAGGGCGCGCTCGTGGACACGCGGAGCGGGATGCTCACCACGGAGCGCCACCGCATCCCGACGCCGCAGCCCGCCACCCCGAAGGACGTCGCTGGCACCGTCGCCGAACTGGTCGCGCACTTCAAGTGGAAAGGCCGGCTGGGCTGCACGCTCCCGGCGCGCGTCCGCGACGGCGTCGCCGAGACCGCCGTCAACATCGACGAGGCGTGGCTCGGGACGAACGCCAAGAAGCTGCTCGGGAAGAAGACCGGCCTGCGCGTCGGCCTCCTCAACGACGCCGACGCGGCGGGCCTCGCCGAGGCGCGCTTCGGCGCGGGCCGGGGCAAAGGCGGGACGGTCGTGGTGCTCACCTTCGGCACCGGCGTCGGCAGCGTGCTGATCGTCAACGGCACGCTGGTGCCGAACACAGAGCTGGGCCAGCTCCACCTCTGCGGGACGACGATCGAGCGCTGGTCGGCCAACGCCGTCCGCGAGCGCGAGAGCATGACGTGGGAGGCATGGGCGGAGCGCGTCCAGGATGTCCTCAGCCACATCGAATACATCCTCGCGCCGGACCTCCTCATCCTCGGCGGCGGGGTGAGCAAGCCGCACCGCTGGCAGCAGTTCGGTCCCCTCCTCGAGACGCGCGCGAAGCTCGTCCCGGCCCGGCTCGCCAACAACGCCGGCATCATCGGGGCCGCGTGGCACGCCCGAAAGGGCTAGGCCGGCAGACCAGAGGGTGGACGACAGAGGACAGAAGACGGTAGCCCGGAGCGCAACGGCCTCGGTAACTTCGCTGGCTTTCCTTTCCACTCCCCCCACTCCCCCCACTCCCTATGTCCCAGTTCTTCGAGAAGCACCGCCGGCACCTCCTCGCCTCCGACGCCGACGCCATCGCCGACCTCTACCACGACGACGCCGTGCTGCTCTCGTTCGAGTTCGGCGCGAAGGAGGGCCGCGACGCGATCCGCGACCAGTACGCCGACTTCTTCGACTTCCACGGCCCGATCTCCTCAGCCGAGGCCGACCGCGAGGTAGAGCACGGCGACGACCTGTTCGTCGAGTTCACGATGCGGAGCGAGCGCGGCGAGTTCCAGCTCTTCAACGCCTTCGTGCTCGGCGGCGGCAAGGCCCGGCGGCACTTCTCGAACGTCGTCCAGGGCGAGGTCGAGGCCGACGAGGCGGAGGCTTAGAGTGCGTTTATGAAGTTGGAGCGAGTCGGCGGACGAGCAGCCGAATCATCGCCACATGGATGAAACCGACCACGTTCTCGACCCGATGCTCAAAATCCCGGCACAACCGACGGCACTTGTAGAGCCATGCGAACGTCCGCTCGACCACCCAACGGCGTGCGAGCACCGTGAACCCCTTGCCGGGTGGCTTGCCCACCACCACCACGCTCCACTTTCCCTCAGCCTCGGCCCACTCGGCGAACGGGCTCCCGTCGTACCCCCCATCGACCCAGAGGTGCTTGAGCCGCGGCAGCGCCGCCTTCGCCTGAAGCAGCAAGCGCTTGGCCCCCTCGCGCTCCGGCACCGACGCTGCCGTCACCAGCACGCTGAGGGGCATCCCCTCGGTGTCCACGCACAGATGGCGCTTGCGCCCGACGAGTCTTTTCGCTGCGTCGTAGCCACGCTCGCCGCCGGCCTCGGTCGTCTTGACCGATTGGCTGTCGAGCGAGGCGGCCGACGGCGTCTCCTCCCGGCCTTGCTCGCTTCGCCAGCGCCGGTGGAGGGCCTCGTAGATGCGCTGCCAGGTGCCGTCGCGGCTCCAGGCTTCGAAGTAGGTGTAGGCGGTGTTCCAGTCGGGCGGGAAGTCGTGGGGGAGGTCGCGCCACTGGCACCCGTTCTTGGTCACGTAGAGCACCGCGTTGACGACCTCGCGCATGTCCGTGGTGCGCGGTCGGCCTCCGGTGCGTGCAGGCGGGATGAGGGGTTCGATGAGCATCCACTGCTCCTCGGAGAGGTCGCTCGTGTAGGGCTTACGCATGGCGGCGTGGGGAAGGTGGACGCTTGAAACGCCAAACTTCATAAACGGTCTCTTAGCGCCCGAGCAGAGAGTCTGCTGCCCAAACCCACGCTGCTCGATCCTGACCACCGATCCTCCCTGGGCGGTGAACGGTGGGCGCGAGGGCGTTGTTACCTTTCGCGCCATTTTCCCCCTCTTCCCCTCTTCCTCACTCCCGAATCGTCACCCGGTCCGGGACGATAAACGCCTCTGGGAAGCGCCGCTGGACGACGGGCAGCGCGGCCTCGGCCTCGCGCCGGTACTCGAAAGCCCCAAGCCGCACCCGGTAGTATGGCCGGTTGAAATGGAGGTCCGGGTCGAGGCCGTGCGGCAGGGCCGCGACCGCGTCGGGGTCGTTGCCGGCGACGCGCCACCAGCCCGTCGCCTCGTCGCGGACCTCTTCGGCCGCGCCCTTGCTGGCCGACGAGAAGACCTGAATCCGGTAGCCCTGCACAGTGCGCGGGCCAGCGGTTTCGGGGATCGTGACGGTCCCGGCCATCAGCGCCTCCGGCACGTCGTGCTCGATCTCGGTGCTCGCCGCCGGCGGCTCGGCGTCGTAGGCCGAGGGGTCGAACGTCTCGTAGGCCGGGTGCTCGCGCTCCTCCACAGGCGGCGGAGGCGGCTCCCCTTCGGCGGTCTCACGCGGGCCGCTGCACGCTGTCAGGCCGAGCGCAGCGACGAGCAGAAGCGGGAACGGGGAGCAGCGGGAGAACATCAGCGCGCGGGTTGGTGAAGAGGGAAGATAGAGGATAGAGGGTGGAGCGTAGCGTCTCCGGTGAGCACTATTCAGTACCCATCGTCTCCGGCCGGGGCACCCCGCACAATCGCAACGGAGGCGCTCGCGCCGAGGCGCGTAGCCCCGTGGGCGACCATCCGCTGCGCGTCCTCGAACGAGCGGATCCCGCCGGAGGCCTTGACCCCCATCCGCTCGCCGACCACGCGGCGCATCAGCGCCACGTCGGCTGCGCTCGCTCCGCCCGAGGCGAAGCCGGTCGAGGTCTTGACGAAGTCGGCCCCGGCGCGCTCGGTGAGGAGGCACGCCGTGACCTTCTCCTCGTCGGTGAGGAGGGCGGTCTCCAGGATCACCTTGACCAGCGCCCGCCCGCCCGAGGCATGGCGCGCGGCCTCGACGACGGCGCGGACGTCGGCCTCGGCTTCGTCGTAGAGCCCGCTCTTGAGGAAGCCGACGTTGAGCACCATGTCCAGCTCGTCGGCCCCGTCGCGGACGGCCTGCTCGGCCTCGGCGGCCTTGACCGGCGAGCGGCTCGCGCCCAGCGGGAACCCGAGGACCGTGCAGACGGCGGGGGCGGCCTCGCGGAGCACGTCGGCGGCGAGCGGGACGTAGCACGGGTTGACGCACACGCTGGCGAAGCCGTAGGTCCGCGCCTCGTCGCAGAGGGCGCGGACGTCGTCGGCCGTGGTCTCCGGCTTGAGGGCCGTGTGATCGATCATCCGGGCCATCGGTGCGGCGAGCCGGCGTCCGGGGTCGCTTTTTTCCTGTTCGGTCACGGGCTCGTCAGGAGGCCGAGTTAGTCTCTCAGTTGCTCTTCGGTTCAGACCAGCATCGAGGAGAAATCCGGCTACGCCTGAAACGAAAAACACACCCAAGTCAAGGGGACCTGTGATCTTGTCCAGTACCGAATTCAGGTTGTCCAACGTCAGCCTCTTGGGCTATGCTGGGATCGTTGCACCTCAGCTGTACTGATGTGACCCACTACATCAAACCCGTCGCCAGACCTCAAGACCTGGACTTCGGGCAGTGCTCCCTGGAGTTGCGAACCAGGTTGACGCTCAACCTTCACGCCGACCCTATCGTTGGGGCGAGACGCCTGGCTTGTAACAGCTACCAGGACCAGCAGGACTGCTAAAGCAGCGGCAGCAGCCAAGAAACCGATGGCGAATCCGATTCCGACATTCCAGCCAGCGTCATAAGCGACCCGAAAGCCGAACATTCCCCCGACGACTCCAAGAGAGAACTCCAAGAGAGAACAGGTTGTCCTGCCCTTGCCGTGTGCTATGCTGAGATTCGAGATATGCAACAGACCGAAGAGACTGTTCCATAGCCGAGTGATGGTGAGGCGGTTGGCTGATCGTCCTACACTCGGACGATCAGGTTGGTTCGGGGAGCGGTGCAACACCCGTTCACACGTTCTCCAGTTCCTCGTCGAGGTTGTACTTGCGGCGCTTCTCCCAGAGGGTCTTCTTCGAGATGCCGAGGATGCGGGCGACCTCGGCGTAGGAGGTGTCGGTCGTCGAGAGGATGTGGCGGATGTACTCGTGCTCGAGGTCCTCGAGCGAGCCGCCGCTGCGGAAGCGGAAGTAGCCGTCGGCGCTGTCGTCGGCGAAGCCCTCGGTCTTGAGCAGCACCAGGTCGGCGGCGTCGAGCGTCTTGCCGCGCGTGAAGATCATCGCGCGCTCGAGTACGTTGCGCAGCTCGCGGACGTTGCCGGGCCAGTCGTGGACGAGGAGCTTCTGCTCGGCGGACTCCGTGAGGTGCTCGACCTCGCGCTTGAGCTCGCGGTTGAACGAGGCGATCACCTCGCCGGCGATCAGCAGCAGGTCCCGGCCCATCTGCCGGAGCGCCGGGAGCTTCAGCGAGACGATGTTGATGCGGAAGAAGAGGTCCTTGCGGAACGCCTTGTCGGCCACGCGCTCCTCGAGGTTCGCGTTGGTGGCGCAGACGATCCGCGTGGTGACGCGGAGGTCGTCGGTGCCGCCGAGCCGGCGGAAGGTCCGGCTCTCGAGGAACGAGAGGAGCTTGGCCTGGAGCGGCATCGACATCGAGTCGATCTCGTCGAGGAAGAGCGTCCCGCCGTCGGCGAGCTCGAGGAGGCCGGGCTTGGCGGCGCGGGCGTCGGTGAAAGCCCCTTTCTCGTAGCCGAAGAGCTCGCTCTCGAGGAGGTTGTCCGGGAGCGCGGCGCAGTTGATCTCCATGAAGCGCCCGGCGTTCCAGTCGGAGCTGTAGTGGATCGACTTGGCGACGAGGTTCTTGCCGGTCCCGGTCTCGCCCCGGATGAGCACGATGGTGTTGGGGATGTCGCTGAGGGTCTCGATGGTCTGGCGGACCTTCTCGATCTCGGCGCTCGTCCCGACGATCTTGTCGGTGTCGTGGGCCTTTTTGCGCTCGCGCTTGATCTGCTTGAGCTCGCGCTTGTCGCCGTAGAGGTCGAGCGCCTTCGAGAGGAGCGCGCGCATCTCCTCGAGGTTGACCGGCTTCTGGAGGTAGTGGAACGCCCCGAGCCGCATCGCCTCGACGGCCGTCTGCACCGACGAGTGCGCCGTCATCATGATGACCGGCAGCGTGAGGTCGCGCGCGCGGAGAGCCTCGAGCAGCTCGATGCCGGTCATGTCGGGCATCATCAGGTCGGTCAGGATGAGGTCCGGCACCTCGCCGCCGTCGAGCTGCTCGAGCATGGCGACGGGGCTGACGAACGACTCGGCGGCGTAGTCGTCCCGGCGCAGGACGGTGGCGAACAGCTCGCCGATCTTCGGGTCGTCGTCTACGATGTAGATGCGTTTCTTACTCATCGCTGGGCATAGGGCGAAAGGGCCGGGGCGTCAATGGGGGAAGATAAACCGTTTCTATTTGTAATCATCATCTTTTTGCGGGCCGTATCTTCCTGCAGGCTGTCGGCAACGAATCCCGCCGTCCCCGCGTCCATGCCCGGCCCTCTCGCCTCTGCCCGCTCTCGCCTCTGCCCGCTCTCGCCTCTGCCCGATGCGCCTCGCCTCGCTCCTGGTCCTGCTCCTGGCCGGCTGCACGTCCGACGAGGGCGCGCTGCCGCCGCTCGACGCCCTGGACCTCCGCACGACGACGATCTCGGCGCTCGACTCGCTCGCCGCCGAGGGGCCGGTCGAGGTGTCGGTCGGCGGGCAGGTGAGCGACGCGGCGGCAGGGTCGCGCGCGCTCGTGCTCGACGACGGGACGGGCCTCGTCCGGGTGCGGCTCCCCGAGACGCCGCCGGACCTCGTCGGCCACCGGCTCTTCGTGCGCGGGGTCGTCGAGCAGGAGGATGGGCAGGCCGTCCTCGAGGCGGTCGAGTGGCTCTACGACTCGACGGCGGTCTCGTCCCGTTCGGAGTGAGATGGCAACCGTTCGGGGGGAAGCGCTTGGCGGCGTCCGGCGGGGTGGCTATCGTTCCCTTGCGCTCGCATCCTGCGGGCGTGGCCCGCGCCCGGCTCGGGACGGCCCCGGTGCAAACGACCAGGACCTATGGAGTACCCATCGGCTCACCACTCCGAGAACCCTCTCGAAGGGCTCGTCAGCGAAGACATCTACCAACGCCTCGTCGAGCACGACCTGCTGAGCGAGAAGGGCGTCCGCGACTTCCGCATCCGGGAGGCGTTCCGCGAGATGCGGCACCGGGACACCCCGGCCTACGAGGCCATCGAGGCGCTCCGCGAGGAGCACCCGTACCTCCAGTTCGACACCATTCGCAAGATCGTCTATCGGCTGCGGACCAAGAAGCGGTAGGCGCACCACGGCGAAGGACACCTGAGGGGAAGGGGAAGGCCGGGACAGCCCGGCCGACGAGCGCGCGCGCAGGGGGCCGGCATGGCGGTCCGCTGGGCGCGCGCCCGCATTGTCGCGCGCCCGCCTATCTTCCGCGCCATGCCCGCCCGCCTCTCGGCCATCGCCTTTCTGCTCGCTTCGGTCGCTGCCGCGCAGCCCGTGGCCCCGGCGCTCTCGGCGCAGGCAGAGGTGTCGCTGCTGACCATGCTGCCGGGCGACGAGGTGTACGCGCTCTTCGGCCACTCCGCCTTCCGCATCGCCGACCCCGCCCTCGGGCTGGACC
>JBBSMV010000117.1:0-9060 GCA_038232975.1 Rhodothermales bacterium | reverse complement strand
TGCGCGGGGCAGGTGGCTTGCTCGGGATGGCGCTCGTGCTGCTGCTCGCGCTGGGGCTCGGCGGCGTGGCGCGGGAGCTGGGGACGGGCGTGTTCGTCGCCGGGGCCGTGGCGGGCGTGCTCCCGCCGCCGGTCCTCCTCCCGCTCGTCTTCCTCACCGGCGCGTTCATCGCCTTCTCGACGGGCACGAGCTGGGGGACGTTCGCCATCATGATCCCGATTGCGGTGCCGGCCGCCGCCGCGCTCGGGCTGCCGGCCGCGCCGTTCCTGGCCGCCGCGCTCTCGGGCGGCATCTTCGGCGACCACGCCTCGCCGATCTCCGACACGACGATTGT
Source organism: Rhodothermales bacterium (assembly GCA_038232975.1). Taxonomy (GTDB): domain Bacteria; phylum Bacteroidota; class Rhodothermia; order Rhodothermales; family JANQRZ01; genus JANQRZ01. Next base: position 8,726 of record JBBSMV010000117.1, on the reverse strand, counting down.
CTCGAGCCTCGCCGCCGCGACGGACCACATCGCGCACGTCCGCACGCAGCTCCCCTACGCGCTCCTCGCCGCCGCCGTCGCCTCGGCCGGCTTCGCCCTCGTCGGCGCGGCGCTCTGAGGTCTCGCCTCCCGTTCACGCGACGACCGGCTCGATAGCGGCGAGGGCGTCGGCTTCCTCGTGCTGCGCCTTGTAGAGGTCCAGGGCCTGCTGGAGGTTCAGCCACAGCGCAGGCGTGGTGCCGAAGTAGCGCCCGAGCCGGAGCGCTGTGGGCACCGAGACGGCGCGGACCCCCCGCACGACTTCGTTGAGCCGCTGGTACGGCACGCCGATGGCGCGGGCGACCTCGGCCTGCGTCAGCCCCATCGGTTCGATGAACTCGTGGAGGAGGACGTCGCCGGGCGGCGTGGGCGGTCGGTGCGTTGGAAGACGAGCCATCGGTCGTTGAGTGCTAACCGTTCTGGAGAGCCGCCGGAGCGCAGGGGTCAGTGGTAGTCGGTCACTTCCACACGCGCTGGTCCGGCGTCGGTCCACACGAAGCAGAGTCGGTACTGGTCGTTGATGCGGATGGAGTGCTGCCCGTCGCGGTCGCCGCGGAGTGCTTCGAGTTTGTTTCCCGGCGGGGAGCGGAGGTCACCTAGGTCGGCCGCTGCGTTGAGGTAGTCGAGCTTCCGCCGGGCCACGGGCCAGAGCTGCTGCGGGAGCCGCTTGCGCGCCCGCTTCGTGGACGCGCCGTTGAAGAGGTCTTCGGTGGCGGCGTCGTGGAAGCTGTGAATCATCGCAGACGGTGCGAACCCTAGTAGCATTAGCACGCCGCGTATGCTACTAGGTTTCGCACCACCGTCGTGTCGAGCCTCGCTGCGGCGACGGACCACATCGCCCGCGTCCGCACGCAGCTCCCCTACGCGCTCCTCGCCGCCGTCGCCTCGGCCGGCTTCGCGCTCGTCGGCGCGGCGCTGTGAGGGCTTGCCGTTGTCCGCCGGAATGTCTATCGTAGAGCCGCACCCAACCCCCGCTCCCATGACCGAGCCGCTCTCCGAGGACGTACTCAGCGACCTCACCCTCCTCGCCCTCGTGATCGCCCACGGGGCCGACGCCGACCTCGACCCGCGCGAGATAGAGACCATCACCGAGCGCCTGGGCCGCCTCGCGCCGCACCTCAGCGGGGGCGACCTGGCGAAGATCGTCAAGCGCGGCGCGCTGGCCTACCTCGACAGCCGCGTCGAGGGGGCCGAGACGGTCGTCTACCGGCTCCTGGCCGCGCTCGACGCCGACGGCCTGGCCGAGGCCTATGCCGCGCTCAAGGCCGTCGCCGAGGCCGACGAGACGATGCACCCGATGGAGACGACGCTCCTGCGCCACGTCGCCGCCGCCTGGCGGCTCGACGTGTAAGAGCGGAGATAGAGAAAAGGGAAAAGAGAGAAGAGAGGGAAAAGAGAGAAAGGAGAGTATCTTTCTCTTCTCTCTCCTCTTTCTCTTCCCTCCTACTCCTCCGGCGCTTTCATCCGCACGACGAGGCGCTGCACGAGCGCGTCGTCGTCGGGCAGCAGGCCGGCGGCGGGGAGGCGCGGGACGAGGCTCGCCCAGCGCGGGTCCTGGGCGTAGGCGCGGGCGAGGTACGGCAGCGCCTCGTCCACGCGCCCGACGCTCGCCAGCGTGACGCCGACCCAGAAGGCCGACTCTCCGTTGGTGGCCTCGTCCGGGGCGATGCGCATCGCGGCACCGTAGCTCGCCATCGCCGCCTCGATGTCGCCCTCGGTGACGTGCTCATCGCCCTCGTTGAGCTGCTGGTAGGCCCGCTGCAGCCCGACGAGCCGCCGCAGCTCGGCCACTGGCGCGGGGTGGTCCTCGACCCGGAGGTCGAACGGTCGGTCCAGCCATGGCTTGCCCGTCGACTCGGCGCGGACCACGACGAGCGCCGCCGACTGCTGGCCGCGGATGTCGCCGCCCGCGGCCTGCGCCGCTTCGAGCGCGGCCAGGAGGCGCTCGGCGAGGTCGCCCTCGGAGGCTTCGTAGGCCTCGGCCATCGCGTCCCAGACGCTCGCGTTCTCCATCAGGTTGGCCTGCACCGAGTAGCCGTCGCCGGTGCGGTGCCCGGCGGCCTGGATCGCCCGGCTGCCGGTGTGGACGGCGACGCGGCCCTCGGCATCCACGAAGGCGACCTGCCGGACGGCCGCGCCGGGGTCGGTGGAGACCAGCGCATCGAGCGCCTGCTCGGCCGTCCGCCCGAGGCGCATCAGCTCCAGCCCGAGCGGGCCGTAGGCCGGCTCGACGAACGACTGCGTGGCGACGGCCCCGACGCCCGCCTCGGCCCACGGCACGATGGCACCGACCGAGAACCAGTGGCTCTGGACCGCCACGCCGAGCTGCCCCGTCGCGGCGTCGCGCGCGACGATGGAGTAGGTGGCGACGGGCCGGCGCGGCGTCTCCGCCGGGAACGGCGCTTGGGCGAGGGCGGGCGCGGCGGCGAGGAGCGCGGCGAAGAGGGCGAGGCGGCGCATGGCGGTTCGGGAGGAGGCGGTACGTTCGGGTCTTCAATCTACGGCACCGCCGCACGAACGTCGCCCTCGTGCAACAGCCCGCCAGCGCCGACCTCGACTTGGCGGGGGGCGGAGGCTCGCGCGCCCGGCGGCTCTTCCTCCGCCCCCGGCGGCCGGAGCTCTACGCCGGCTGGCTGGCGAGGTGAATTGTCGGTGAGGGCAATCCGACAGGCCGCCCGCCCGTTAGAGCGCCCTCCTTGCTACCGCTCCTCTCGCTCGATGCGTCTCCTCCTCCCGGTGCTGGCCGCCGCGCTGCTCCTGCTCGGCTGCGCCGAGTCCGACCCGTCGGACGCCAGCCCCTCCGCCTCCGCGATCCCTGATTCGCTCCCTCGGTCGCAGGCCGAGATCGGCCCGGCCCCGGCCCCGCTCGACCTCCGCTTCCCGACCGGCAACGACGCGCTCTTCCGCGACGAGGGCGCGTTCTACGCCGGCCTCGACCGCGAGCAGATTCCCGGCCTCCGCGAGCACGGCTGGGAGGGCGGGCGCTACGGCTTCGTCCGCAACCCGGCCCGAGGCTCGCGCGGGATGATCTTCGCCCGCGTCCACGAGGGCCTCGACATCCGCCCGCTCTACTTCGACGCCGCCGGCGAGCCGGCCGACACCGTCCGCGCCATCGCCGACGGGCGCGTGGTCTACGCCAACCGGGGGCGCGGCAGCTCGGCCTACGGGCAGTACGTCGTCGTGGAGCATCACTGGGACGGCGCGCCGGTCTACAGCCTCTACGCCCACCTCGAACGGGTGGACGTGAGCGCGGCGGACTCGGTGGCGGCGGGCGACCCGCTCGGGCGGCTCGGCTACACGGGGCGCGGCACGGCCCTGCACCGGGCGCACGTCCACCTCGAGGTAGCCCTCCTCCTGAACCGGCACTTCCAGCCGTACTTCGACGCGTACTACGGGAGCACCAACCTCCACGGCCTCTACTTCGGGCGCAACCTGGCGGGCCTCGACGTGGCGGCGCTCTACGCCGCGCACCGCGCCGACCCGGCGTTCTCGTTCCGCGCCTTCGTCCGCCACCGCCCCGTCGCCTACCGCGTGGCGATCCCCGGCGCGTTCCCGCTCGACGTGCTCGACCGCTACCCGTGGCTGGCCGACGACGGCGTGAGCGCCGCCGACACGGCCTCGGCCGGGGCGTGGGTCGTAGGGTTCACGCGGGAGGGCGTGCCGGTCGAGGTCGGGCGGCAGCCGCAGCCTGTTGCGGCACCGGAGGTGGCCTACGTCGCGCCCGAGGTGGAGCGCGGGCGGCTCAGTACCAACGGCGTCCTGGCGCGCGGCGACTCGGCGTACCACCTCACGCGGGACGGCAAGGCCGCCGCTGCCCTGCTCGGCACGAGCGGGCGCGGCGTGCCGCCGTGGTTCTAGCCGGTGCGCTCTACGTGCGGGCCGGGCGGATTCTCCTGCTGCTAGCGCCCTAGCTCGTCGGCGATCTCGGCGCGGACGGCCTCGGCGAAGGCCGCCGTCGGCAGCGCCCCCCGGTCGCCCTCACCGTGGCGGCGGACGGCGACGGCCCCGGCCTCCCGTTCCTTCGCCCCGACGACGAGCATGTAGGGGACCTTCTGCACCTCGGCGTCGCGGATCTTTCGGCCTACCTTCTCGCTCCGCTCGTCTAGCTCCACGCGGAGGCCGGCGGCGCGAAGCTGCTCGGCGACGGAGCGGGCGTAGGGGTTGAAGTCGTCGGAGATGGGGAGCACCTTCACCTGCGTCGGGGCGAGCCACACCGGGAAGTCGCCGCCCGTGTGCTCGATGAGCACGCCGATGAAGCGCTCCAGCGAGCCGAACGGGGCGCGGTGGATCATCACCGGGCGGAGGCGCTCGTCGTGCTCGTCCACGTAGGTGAGGTCGAAGCGCTCGGGGAGGTTGTAGTCCACCTGCACGGTGCCGAGCTGCCACCGCCGCCCGAGGGCGTCCTTGACCATGAAGTCCAGCTTCGGCCCGTAGAAGGCGGCCTCGCCGATCTCCTCGACGGTCTCCAGCCCCATCTCGGCGGCGGCCTCGCGGACGGCCCGCTCGGCGGTCTCCCACTGCTCGTCGCTCCCGATGTACTTCGCCGTGTTGGCCGGGTCGCGGAGCGAGACCTGCGCGGTGAAGTCGGCGAAGTCGAGCGCGCGCAGCACCGTCATCGTCAGGTCAATGGCGTCCTTGATCTCGTCCTTGACCTGCTCCGGGGTGCAGAAGATGTGGGCGTCGTCCACGGTGAAGCCGCGCACGCGCGTCAGCCCGCCCAATTCGCCCGACTGCTCGAAGCGGTAGACCTGCCCGAACTCGGCCAGCCGGACGGGGAGGTCGCGGTACGAGCGCGGCTCGTGGTCGTAGATCTGGGTGTGGTGCGGGCAGTTCATCGGCTTGAGGAGGTAGCCCTCGCGGTCGTCGCCGACGATCCCGGCGTTGGCCTCCTCGGGCCGGAGCACGGGGGCCTCCCCGGCGCGGCGCTCGAACATCGGCGGGAACTGGCTCTCGGCGTAGTACGGGTAGTGCCCGCTGGTGCGGAAGAGGTCGAGCCGCCCGATGTGCGGGGTGACGACGGGCTGGTAGCCCCGCCGGAGCTGCTCCGCCTTGAGGAAGTCCACGAGCGTCTCGCGGAGGATCGCGCCCTTCGGCAGCCACATCGGGAGGCCGGGGCCGACCTTGTTCGAGAACATGAACAGGCCGAGCTCGCGCCCGAGCTTGCGGTGGTCGCGCTGCCGGGCGAGCTCCAGACGTTCGAGGTGCTCCTCCAGGAGGGACTGCTTGGGGAAGGAGACGCCGTAGATGCGGGTGAGCTGCGGGCGGGCCTCGTCGCCGCGCCAGTACGCCCCGGCGACGTTGAGGAGCTTGGGGTACTTGATGGGCTTGGTGCTCGGGATGTGCGGTCCCCGGCAGAGGTCCACGAAGCTGCCCTGCTGGTAGAACGTGAGCGTCCCGTCGGCCAGCTCCTCGATGAGCTCGAGCTTGTAGGCGTCGCCCTTCTCGGTGAAGTAGGCGAGGGCCTCCTGCTTGCTGACGGCGCGGCGCTCGTAGCGGCTGTCGGCCTTCGCCAGGTCCTTCATCTTCGCCTCGATGGCTTCGAGGTCGTCGGGCGAAAGCGTGTCGGCCTCGGTCCGGCTGAGGTCCACGTCGTAGTAGAACCCGTTCTCGATGGCCGGGCCGATGCCGAACTGCACGCCGGGGTAGAGTGCTTCGAGGGCCTCGGCCAGGAGGTGGGCCGAGGAGTGCCAGAAGGCGGCCTTGCCCTCGGGGTCGTCCCACGTCAGGATGCTGACCGTGGCACCGTCCGGGAGCGGGCGGGCGAGGTCGCGGACCTCGCCGTCGACGCTCACCGCGAGGGCGGCGCGGGCGAGGCCGGAGGAGATAGCCTGGGCGAGGTCGTAGCCGCTGCTCCCGTCGGGGAGGTCGCGGGCCGAGCCGTCGGGGAGGGTGATGTGCATCGGAGGAGGGGGCTGGGAAGCGGGCCTCCACGATACACGAAGAGCGCCCCACCGGACGGTGAAGCGCCGGGCAAATCGGGACCGTCGGCGGTCTGGGTGTGCGGCCGGGCGCGCTTCGCCGGGCGAGGCCGGCCGACCTCAATCCGCTCAATTCGCGGCACGGTTCGCAGCTGCTCTTAGAGACTGTTTGGTAACGGCTCAAAAAAGCTCTCCCCCTGGACAGGGGGAGTCCCCGTCCCGTCCACGGACGGGACGAAGGGGGAGGGGGTAGACCCGGAGCGCTTCAACGGCCTGGTCCACCACCCCTGTCCCCTCCTGTCCAGGAGGGGGACTCTCTCTCAACGGTTACTAAACAGTTTCTAAGAGTCCAGAAAAGACTACCGGCACTCAGTCCAAGAGCTAGCCAGAGGAGCCAATCGATAGTCGTTTCTTTCCGATCCACAAAGGCGAGGGCTCTGCGAACCGAGGTCATCATGTTTTTGATAGGCATGGTAGGGTTGGGTAGGTCAGAGGAACATTCAGGACAGAGACACGAGACGCAGTTGCCCCAGCCCCCGCGTGGTCTTGCTCCCGGCGTGGACGAGTGCGCCGAGGGCAAGCGAGTCGGCGAGGTCAGATAGTATACTTGCTGGAGCCATAGGGCGTCGGTATACACTATGACCTCAAATGGTTGGGTGTCGTATTCTTAGTGATTGAGCCTATCGACCCCTACGACGAAGCCGCGTCGCTGACGCACGTCCGTCGCCTCGCTGAGGCCGACGCCGTCCTGTTCGGCCCGCACGCCCTCGACGCGATGGAGCAGGAGGAGCCACGCTTCACCGTCGAAGACGTGTACGAAGGGCTGCGCGCCGGGTCTATTCTGGAGAACTACCCGGAGGCCGTTCGCGGCCCTTGCTGTCTGGTCAACGGAACAACCAGACGCGCCCAGCCGATCCACATCGTGTGTACGACAACGCGCACCCCTCTTTTCATCATCACGGTCTACGAACCGAAGCCTCCTCGCTTCGTGAACCCCTCGCAACGCAGCACCCAATAGCCAAATCCGGCACGAAAAATCCGGCACCAAGACGCCATGACACCACACGCCGAGACCGACCGACCCTGCCTCCTCCAGGGATGCGCGGGCACCTACGAACGCCGCGCGATCCTCCACTGCGTGGAGCGAGCCTCGGAGCGGGTCTGTATCGACCATGTACCGGCCCTCGTCTGCGCGGTGTGCGGCGATGTGCAGCTCGAAGCCGAGACGGTGCGTCGCATCCAAACCCTCCTCGATACGCGCGGCGAACCCGACCGGCATCTACCGACCTACGACTTCGACCGCTCGGCTACCATAGCCTAGCCCGCGAGACGAGAAGGATCAGGTCAACGGCACGAGCCGCACCTGCCCCAGCCCCTGCGTGGTCTTGCTCCCGGCGTGGACGAGCGCGCCGAGGGCGAGCAGCCGGGTGAGGTCCGGGGCCACACCTTCGAGCAGGAGGTGCCCCGTCACGCCGTCCATCGGGATCGGCCGGGCGTGGCGGCCGGAGCGCCGGTCCCGCCGGGTCCAGCGCAGCCGCCGCTGCACCACCGTCACCCGCCGCGCCGCGTCGAGCAGTGGCTCCGTATCGGGACCGAGCGGGCCGTCCCCGTGAAAGCGGGCCAGCAGATCGAGCTGGCGCACGAGCGCCTCGGCGAGGTGCTCCACCGAGAGGTCATCTTCGTTGAGCCAGCGCCCGGCGCGGCGCAGGCGCAGCGGCGACTCGAAGTGCAGCGCCAGCCGCGCCCCGTCCGGCTCCGGCGCGAGCGCGGCGAGCGGATGCAGCGGCACCCCGGCGGCGGACCCAAGCGGCTGCGGCATCCCGTCCGGCAGGACGACTTCGAGCGCGGCGAGGCTCACCTGCCCCGGCGGCCCCTCGCCCCCGAGACCGTACTGCTCTACGGCCCGGAGCGCTTCTCCGAGCGCCGGCACTGCCCGCGCCGCCGCCGCGCCGACGAGCACGACCTCGAACCGCAGCCGGTCGCCGGCAGCCCACGCGGTCCGGGCCGGCTCCGCGAGGTGGAGCACGACGGGTTTCGGAGCGTCGCGATAGCGTCCGCCCTCGGTGCGGTCCGGCGGGGCAGCCGTCTCGAACAGGTGGCCGTAGGGGCAGGTGTCGGGCTGCACGCAGCCGTCGAGGCACGGCTTGGCGGCGAGGCACCCCGCCCGCATCGTGTGCTGCTTGAGTGCCCCGTAGAGCGGGAACCCCGCGAACGGCCCGAGGTCGAGTGGCGTCTCGGCGTGGAACGTCACGCGGAGGCGCGCCGCGCCCAGCCCGGCGAGGGCGTCGGTGAGCGGCGTGGTCATGGGCAGAGCGGCGGATAGTCGCGGAAGCGGACGAAGGCGAAGTGGACGCGGCGCTGCCCGTCGGCCTCTTGCTCGACATGCCGCTCGGTGGTGGCGGCGAGGCAGTGGACGCCTGCCCGTTGGAGCCGCGCCACGAGCGCCGCCGTCAGCGTGGACTCGCCCATCAGGTGGACGGCGTGCGGTCCCGTGCCCGCCTCGGCGAGCCGCTGCTGAAGCTGCGCCGCGAGGTCGTCCGCCATCGCCGCCCCGGCCCCGGCGTCGGCCTCCGGCGGCACGCGGGGAAACGCCACGTCCTCGACCGCGCCGAACGGCTCGGCGGCGTCGCGCTGCTCCGGCGTCCAGCCGTCGGCGGGGTGGGTGGAGAGGTTGAGGAGCATAAAGCGGTGTGTGGACGGGAGTCAGCTCGGCGAGGTCGGTTCGATGAGTTGCTCCAGCTCGTCCGGGGAAGGCAAGGCTCCCTGTAG
>JBBSMV010000116.1:0-9169 GCA_038232975.1 Rhodothermales bacterium | reverse complement strand
TGCGCCGAGAGGTCGGCGACGTGGTCGAACCCGTCGGGGACGGCGGCGTCGGCGCTGATGCAGGTGACCACGAGCGGCCTCCCGTCGAGGTCGGCCGTCGTCGGGATGCCGGCGGCGGCGAGCGGGTTGGCGGCGGCGGAGGCGGCGAGGCCGAAGTGGAAATACGAGGTGACCTCCTCCAGCCCGAGCACGCTCGTGTGGCGGCCGTTCCACGGCGGATAGTGCCGGCCACCATTCGAGAGCCACAGGACCGTCTGCCGCAGCACGCGCGGGTCCTTGAGCGTGAACCAGACGAACCCCTCGGCGGGGAACGTCACGGCCGTCCAGGCGAGCGCGAGGTCCGGGTCTGAGGCGAGCAGCACGAGGTCTTCGTAGCCGCGCCGCGCCGGGTAGCGGGTGAGGTCGGCCGCCGCGCCCGTCACCGTCGGCACGCTATCAAGCGCGTTGAACCGGGCACCGGGGGCGAGGACCGAGTAGCCGCGCTCGGCGGGGTCCTCGACCGGCACCGGCGAGGTCTGGCCCCACATGAACGGACTCGTGGCGACGAGGCCGCTGCCCTCGGCGTCGGGGAGCTTCAGCATCGCGTGGTGGCCGAAGCTCATCGGCCCGGTCATGCCGGTGACGCTGTGCCGCTGGTAGAGCGCCGTGTGCCCAGCGACGAGGCTGATCTCCTTGCGGACGCGGCCGGGCCGGACGGTCGTCTCCAGCCCCAGCCGGAGTGTGGTGCGCTCGCCGTCGCGGGCAAGCTCCTCGAAGGACCAGGCGGCGTTGGCAGTCTCGCCGTGTGGCGGGTGCTCCTCGCCCTCGAACCGCTCGGCGTTGCCGCCGAAAGGGAGGCAGAAGAAGTCGCCCCGGAGCACGCGCAGCATGGGGGGCAGGTCCGGATGGGACTCCTCGGCCCAGGGCGCGACGTGGTACGGCTGCACCGTCCGGTCGCCGAGCCGGAAGGCCGTCGGCCCGAGGTGCCCGCCCGTCTCCGTGACGAACGTCTCGACGGTGTCGCTTGCGAGCCGCCACGAAGGCTGGCCGCGGACGAGGTAGCCGGGCGCGCTCATCGGTGGCAGGCGAGCGGAGCACCGCGCACCCCCGCAGCGATCCGGGTGAGGTGCCACCGGCCGAGGTTGGCCGCGAGGAGCTGGTCGAAGCCCGGCCCTGCGAAGGCGACGTTGGTGGGATTGCACAGCGTGTGCGCCTCCCAGTCGTCGAGGAGCACCTCGGCCGCGCCCTCGGGCGTGACGCGGTAGATGCGCGACGGGGCGTAGCACGAGACGTAGAGGTTCCCTTCGGCGTCGGCGGCGATGCCGTCGGGCACGGTCTCCGGGAGCACGGCGACGACCGAGCGCGCGCCCGCCGTCCCGTCGGGCTGTATCTCGACGCGCTCGACCCCCGGCAGCCACGAGCAGACGACGTAGAGCGCGCCGCCCTCCGGCGCGAGGCACATGCCGTTGGCGAAGCTGAACGGGCCGGGGTGCCAGACGCGCCCGCGCCCGGCGGGGTCGAAGGCGAGGACCCGGCCGTTGACCTCGCGGAAGGCCCCGCTGTCGGAGACGTAGAGCGTGCCGTCGGGCGCGAAGACGGGGTAGTTGGGGATCGAGAGCGGCGCGCCCTCCTCGGGACCACGGGCGAGCTCGGTCAGGGCACGCGTGGTGAGGTCGAGCCGCCAGACGCACTGCCGCTTGAGGTCGCACGCGGCGAGCCACGAGGCGTCCGGGCTGAAGGCGATCCCGAGGACGAACCCACCCGTGCTCGCCACCTCCTCGGCGCGCGCGCCGTCGGCGGCGATCCGGTAGAGCTGCCCGGCCTCGCCGCCGGCCCACACCGAGCCGTCGGGGTGGACCGCGACGCACTCCGGGTGGTCGAGGCCGTCACAGAAGACCGAGGCGCAGTCGAGCGAGAGGAGGGGCATGAGGAATGGGGGCGTTGGAAAGGTGCGGTCAGGACGTAGGATCGTCCCTTCTTCCGCTCTTCCCTTCCTCCGCTCTTGAAGGCGAAGCCGGCGGCACCGCCCAGTCGCGCTTCGGCCAGAGGTTGAACCAGGTGGGGCGCTGCGGGTCGCGGTCGTAGGGGTAGGAGCCGAGCCGCCGGTACAGCTCGGCGTACTCGGCGAGCTTGTCGCGGTCGAGGGTGACGCCGAGGCCGGGGCCGGTGGGGACGGCGATGCAGCCGTCTTCGTAGGCGAGCTTGCCGCCGGCGATCACGTCGTCGGTGAGGTGGTGGTAGTGGGCGTCGGCGGCGAAGGTCAGGTTCGGGAGGGCAGCCCCGAGGTGGAGCATCGTGGCGAGCTGAATCCCCAGCTCGCCCGACGAGTGGACGGCCACGCCGAGTTGGAACGTGTTGCACACCGCGCCCGCCTTCCACGCCTGCCGCAGCCCGCCCCAGAACGTCGTGTCCAGCAGGATCACGTCCACGGCGTTGGTGCGGACCGAGGCGGCGAGCTGCTCGAAGTTGGTGACCACGGTGTTCGTCGCCGTCGGGATGCGGACGGCCTCGCGGACGCGGCGCATCCCATCGAGCCCCCAGCACGGGTCCTCGAAGTAGTCGTTGTTGAGGTCCTCGATGGCCCGGCCGACCCGGATGCTCTCCTCGACCGACCACGCCGCATTCGGGTCGATGCGGAGCCGGTGGCCGGGGAAGGCGGCGGCGAGGGCGCGGTAGACCTCGATCTCGACGTCGGGCGCGAAGACGCCGGCCTTGAGCTTGTGGGTCGTGAAGCCGTAGCGCGCGGCGAGGTCGCGGGCGTGGCGGACCATGCGCTCGGGCGAGTCCTCGCCGCCGTGCCCGTTCCTCTCGCTCGGGTAGCGGAAGAAGAGGTAGGAGGCGAAGGGGACCCGCTCGCGGAGCGCGCCGCCGAGGAGGTCGCACGCCCGGATGCCCAGCTTCTTGCCGACGATATCAAGGCAGGCGAACTCGACGGCGGCGTGGAGCTGGAGGCGGTTGTTGTAGAGCGCGGCGGTCGGGTTGCAGAGCTTCCAGTAGAGCGCCTCGAGCTGCAGCGGGTCGTGCCCGAGGAGGTACGGCTTGAGCGCTGCGAAGGCCGCCTCGGCCGACTCGCCGCCGCCGCCCATCTCGCCGAGGCCGACGAGCCCCTCGTCGGTCTCGACCTCGACGATGGTGCGGACGAAGCGGCCCCAGTGCGCGCCGTTGGCGTGGCGCAGCGGGGCTTCGAGCGGGACCGTGACGGTCGTGGCCCGGATGTCGGTGATCTTCATGGGGCGTCCTCGCGTTTGCTGCCGCCGATGGAGAGGCCGAGGCCGCCGTCGATCCGGTAGGCCTGGCCGGTGATGAAGCCCGCGTCCTCGCTGCACAGGAACCCGATGAGCTTGGCGACCTCCTCGGGCTGGGCGATGCGCCCGATGGGGTGCATCATCTGAATCTCCTTCCACACCTCGTCGGGGTCGGGCGACTGCCCGGCGGCCCACCGGAGCATCGGGGTGTCCACCGAGCCGGGGCAGACGGCGACGCAGCGGACCTCGGGGGCGTAGTCCACGGCGATGCTCCGGGTCAGCCCGAGCAGCGCCGTCTTGCTCGTCGTGTAGGCGGCGGCGTTGGCCTGGCTGATGAAGCTCTGCACGCTCGCCACGTTGACGACGACCCCGCCCCCGCGCTCGGTCATCGAGGGCAGGGCGTGCTTGGCACACAGGAAGGCGCTCTTGAGGTTGACGCTCATCACCTCGTCCCACAGCGCCTCGCTCGTCTCGGTAACCGTCCCGTAGCGCTGGATGCCGGCGTTGTTGACCAGGAGGCCTACGCCGCCGAACGCCTCGCCGACCGTCTCGAAGGCGGCCTCGACGTCGGCGGCGTCGGCCACGTCGCAGCGGACGAAGAGGGCGTCGCCGCCGATCTCGGAGGCCGTGGTGACGCCGGCTGGGTCGGTATCGAGGAGCGCCACACGGGCACCCTCGCGGGCGAAGAGCGCGGCGGTGGCGGCTCCGATGCCCTTCGCCGCGCCGGTCACGACGGCGATCTGATGGTCAAAGCGCATGGCTAGAGCGTGTTATGGACTCGCCCCCGTAGCAGGGGGGCGGCGAGAGCCGCCACGCGGCACGAGCGGGGGGTCGAGCGGCCAGCGAAACCGTGTGCTCCGGCTTCGACCCCCTCCTGTCCTCCCTCCCCGCCTTCGCGGGGACAGGCTCTGCTAGGGGGAGGGACGCAATTCCAGAGAGGGTGAGCCGCTTCCGGTTGTCAGAGTTCATAACGCCCTCTAGAGAGATTCTTCCTGCACGGGGTTCGTGAGCGTGCCGACGCCAGCGATCTCGACCTCGACGGTGTCGCCCGCCCGGAGCCAGCGCGGCGGCCTCTGCGCCATCCCGATGCCGACGGGCGTGCCGGTGAGAATCACGGTGCCCGGCAGGAGCGTCGTGCTGCCGCTCAGGAACGCGACGAGCTCGGCGACGGGGAAAATCATGTCGGCCGTTGCGGTCTCCTGCACGACCTCGCCGCCCACGCGGGTGCGGAGGGTGAGGGCCTGCGGATCGAGGCCGGTGGCGACGACGGGGCCGAGCGGGCAGAACGTGTCGAAGCTCTTGCCCCGGCTCCACTGGCTGCCGCCGCGCTCGATCTGCCAGTCGCGGGCGCTCACGTCGTTGGCGCAGGTGACCCCGAGTACGAAGTCCAGCGCGTCCGAGGCCCGGACGTTCTTGCAGCGCCGCCCGATCACGACGGCCAGCTCGCCCTCGTAGTCCACGCAGTCGCTGCGGAGCGCGCGCGGCAGGAGGATCGGCGTCCCGGAGCCGATGACGGCGTTGATGCCTTTGGCGAAGACGACCGGCACCTCGGGGACCGGCAGGCCCGCCTCGGCGGCGTGGGCGCGGTAGTTCAGCCCGATGGCCCAGACGGCGGGCGGCTCCACCGGCGCGAGGCGCTCGGCCACGTCAGCCACCTCGTCGGTCTCCTCGATTGCTCCGAAGGGTGCGCCGGTGACGACGCGCGCCGAGCCGTCCGGCTGCTCGGCGGCGTAGCGAACGGTGCCGCCGGGATCGCGGTAGCGGAGGAGGAGCATCTCAGGTCCCGGCGGTCCAGCCGCCGTCGATGTAGAAGGGAGAGCCGGTGACGAAAGCGGCCTCGTCGCTCGCCAGGTAGGCGGCGGCGGCAGCGATCTCCTCGGGCCGCGCCATCCGGCCGACGGGCTGCGTCGCCGTCATCGCGCGGCGCGCCGCCTCGGGGTCGGCGTACTCGGCGAGCCGCTGCTGCACGAACGGCGTCTCGACCCGGCCGGGGCAGATCGCCACCGAGCGGATGCCGTCGGCGGCGTGGTCGAGCGCGAGGCACTTCGTCAGCCCGACGACCGCGAACTTGGTCGCGCAGTACGCCAGCCGGTCGCGGATGCCGACGATCCCGCCGATGGAGGCGAGGTTGAGCACCACCCCGCGCCGCCGCTCCAGCATCCCCGGCAGGAACGCGCGCGTGACGTTGAAGACGCCCCGGAGGTTGACCCCGTAGAGCCGGTCGAGGTCGGCCCCGGTGGTTTCGAGCAGCGTGCCGACGTGCCCGATCCCGGCGTTGTTGACGAGGATGTCGAGGCGGCCGTGGGCGTCGTGGACGGCACGGGCGGCGGCGGCGCAGGCCGCCTCGTCGGTCACGTCGAGCGCCTGGAAACGGGCCGTGCCACCGGCGGAGCGAATGGCGTCGGCGGCCGCCTCGCCCGTGGCCGCGTCGGCATCGGTGACCCAGACCGCCGCGCCCTCTTCGGCGAAGCGCCGGGCAATGGCGGCCCCGATGCCGGAGCCGGCCCCGGTGACGAGCGCGACGTGGTCGGGGAGGGACACAGGAAGTTTAGGAAATGGGTTGACAGGGAGGAGCGGCCGTTGTATTCTCCGCGAGGAAGCTAAAGTCATCCGATCACTTTGTCAATCCCGCCGATGTACCTGCTCTCTGAGCCGCTCGCTCCGGTCTCACGCCAGAGCCTGCCCGACGACCTGGCCCGGCGCATCAAAGGGATGATCGAGGCCGAGGCCCTCGGCCCCGGCGACCGGCTCCCGACGATCACTCGGCTGGCCCAGCGCTTCGGCGTCGGCACGCCGACGCTGCGCGAGGCCCTCTCGAAGCTCGAGACCCTCGGCGCGGTCGTCGTCAAGCACGGCTCGGGCGTCTACGTCGGGCAGCGGCTCAACCCGCTCTTCGCCTCGAACCCTGTGCTCGCCGGGACGCCCTCGAAGAAGACCCTCGTGGACCTGATCGAGGCGCGGATTCTGGTCGAGGTCGAGGGCGCGGCGCTCGCCGCCCGCCACGCCGGGCCGGACGATCTGGAGACGATGGCCGCCCTGCTGGCGCAGGCCCAGGCCAACCTCGGCGACGGCGACGCGCTCAGCACGATCAACATGGCGTTCCACGCGGCGGTGGCTCGGGCCTCCGGCAACGGCGTCTTGCAGCAGGTGCTCGATGTGCTGACGAAGCTCTTCCAGGCCGAGCAGCGGGCCATCCTCGACATCCACGGCTCGCGGCAGCAGGACCACGACGAGCACGTCGGCATCCTGCGCGCGCTGCGCGCCGGGGACGAGGCCCTCGCCGCCGGGCGGATGCGGGCGCACCTCAGCGGCGTGCGCGCCGTGCTGCTGCGCTGGGACGAGGACGCGCGCCCGCTTTCTCCCTGACCCCCACCCTGACCTCCCCCATGCGCGCCTTCTCCTGCCTCGCCGCACGCTACGGTCTCCGGCTCTGCGGCCTGCTGCTGCTCGCCGCCCCGGCACTCGCGCAGACCGGCAAGATCGCCGGCACCGTCACCGACGCCGCGACCGGCCAGACCCTCCCCGGCGCGAGCGTCGCCGTCGTGGGGACCTCCTACGGCGCGGCGACCGACGCCGAGGGCCGCTACACCATCATCGGGGTCCGCCCCGGCACCTATACGCTGCGCGCCTCGTTCATCGGCTACACCGAGACCGTCGTTGAGAACGTCCGCGTCCAGACCGGGCTGACGACGCGCGTCGAGATCGAGCTCGGCGAGGGGGCCGTGGAGCTCGGCGACGAGGTCGTGGTGACGGCCGAGCGCCCGCCGGTGCAGCCCGACGAGACGGCGAGCGTGCAGTACCTCGACGTCGCCGAGATCGAGGAGCTGCCTGTCACCTCGACCGAGGAAGCCGTTTTTGTGCAGGCCGGGGTCTTCTTCGACACCCAGCCCATCGAGGGCGGCCTCGGCGGCTCGGGCCGCGGCGAGCCGCGCTACGCGGTGCGCGGCGGCGACCAGACCGAGGTCCTCTGGTTCCTCGACGGGGCGCGCATCGCCGCGCTCATCGAGGGCCGCGCCGACCAGGGCGGCTCGTACACCGCGATCAACCCCCACGCGGTGCAGGAAATCCAGATTCTCACCGGCGGCTTCGCGGCCGAGTACGGCGGCGCGCAGTCGGGCATCGTCAACGTGGTGACGAAGGAGGGCGGCGAGCGCGTCGAGGCGTCGGCGGAGTACCTCTACGGCCCGCCAGGGCAGCGGCACTTCGGCAACTACCTCTACGACCCGGCGACCCAGAAGGAGTTCGTGGACCACACGCTCGAAGACGGCACGCTCGACCCGGCGTGGTGGACCGAGGCGCGGCAGAGCCAGGTCTACGACTACCGCGACCTCGCCGACCACGACGCGTGGGGCAGCGTCGGCGGCCCGGTGCCGGGACTCGGCGGGCTGGACGGGCGGTTCTTCCTCGCCGGCCAGCTCCACCGCACGGCCTACATCTACCCCCACCCGACGGACCAGCGCGAGCTCGACGACGTCCTCGGCAACCTCGTCCTCCGGCCCGGCGCGACGACGAAGCTCCGCCTCAGCGGCCTCTACGGCCGCGCGCTCCACTCGACGCTCCAGGAGAACGGCGACTTCACGAACCAGGCCAAGTACTACCGCGGCTGGGGGTCGCTCCTCGACCGGAAGCACTACCAAGCCGCCGTGGACTGGACCCACAGCCTGTCGCAGTCCATGTTCTACGACCTCCGGCTGAGCACCTACCGGCTCGACTTCCGCGAGCGGCCCAGCCCGTTCGCCCGGATCGGCCAGACCGAGGACCCGGAGGCGGTGACCATCTTCGGCTTCCAGCGCTACGACGGCTTCGGCGACGAGCCGTTCGACCAGTTCTCGTTCCTCCTCGACCGGCGCGAGGTCGTCGGCGACGTGTCGCTCGAGGGGGCGCTCTCGTGGCAGGTGGACCACGCCAACTTCGCCAAGGCCGGCGTCGAGGTGCGCGTCAACACCTACGACGAGGCCCGCTCGTTCCGCTTCCCGTCCGTCACCACCGACGAGCGCTACTGGCTCAACCGCGGCCTCGACGAGACCTACCACCCGCTCCAGCTCGCGGCCTACGTGCAGGACAAGATGGAGTTCAAGGGGATGATCCTAAACCTCGGCCTCCGCTACGACTACTTCAATCCCAACCGCGACTGGTTCGACGTCACGAATCTGCCGGTTCTCGCCTTCGACCCGCTCTTCGACGAGACGCTCGACCCCGACGGCGACCAGGTGGACGAGAACGGGCGCGTGAAGTACAGCTTCGAGAACGTCTTCGATAAGCCCCGGACGGCGGCCCCGTCGTACCACCGGCTCAGCCCGCGCATCGGCGTCTCCTATCCGATCACCGAAGGCTCGGTGCTCCACTTCAACTACGGGCACTTCTACCAGATCGCGCCGCTCGACCGGATGTTCGAGTTCGGCTACTTCCGCCCCGGATACATCGTCGCGTGCGAGCAGGCGATCGATGCCAATCCCGATACGGAGCAACAGGGTTGTCCCTCGACCGACGGCGACCCCGAGCGCGTCGTGGCGCTTTCGCTCGATGACCTCAAGCCGGAGAAGACCGTTTCCTTCGAGGTCGGCATTGCCCAGCAACTCGGTGACGTAGCTGTGCTCAACGTGACGGGCTTCTATAAGGATGTCTTCGACCAAGTGCTACCGCGCAACGGCCTCTTCGACCGAAGGGTGACGCTGCCGACGGGCAACTTCGTCAGCAACTTCTCCGGGGACTACGGCGACGCACGCGGCTTCGAGATCAACCTCCGCACGCTCTTCAGTCGCCACGTCACGTTCGACTTCAACTACAGCTTTTCGCGCTCCGTCGAGGGCCGCGCCACGCCGGGACGCGTCGACTTCGACACGACGGGGACGCCGACGTTCTTCTACGACGACGAAGCCAGCCAGCGCCTCGCCACCGAGAAGACCTTCAGCCGTCCCCACATTTTCCGGGCGAACCTCTTCCTG
>JBBSMV010000115.1:0-9188 GCA_038232975.1 Rhodothermales bacterium | reverse complement strand
TAGGCGACGGTGCCGCCGCCGGCCGGGACCGTCGGACCGCTCGTGCGCGTCGCCGTGACCGTCGCGGTGCCACCGACGGTGAGCACGACGGGCACGCTCAGCACGGGGCGGGCCGGGTCGTTGGTCAGGAGCGCCAGTGAGGCCCGGTGCGTTCCGTCCCCCAGTCCGGCAGCGTCGAAGCTGAGGGTGAGAGTCGCCGCGCTGCCGGCGGCGACGCGGCCCGAGGCGGGCGCGACCGAGACCCACGTCGGCGGCGGGGCGATGCGGACGGCGGTGTGGCTCGCGAGGGCCGCGCTCGTGCTCAGCCCGACGAGGCCGGCGTCGTCCTCGATCCCGGCGTCGGCGCTGAGCGTCCCGACGAGGTCGGCGTACTGGAACTCGGCCGTGCCGTCGGGCGAGAGGATCACCTCGAAGGTGAGCGCGCTGCCGGGCTGGTCGTAGCGCGGCACGGCGTCCCACTGGACGACGAAGCGGCCGTCGGCGAGCGCCCCGGCGTAGACCGCGCCGCCCGCGCTCGCGTCGAGGTCGTCCCAGAGCGGGGCGAGCAGGGCGTCGGGCGCGTCCGCCTCGGGCAGCGTCTCGTTCGCGTAGGAGCTGGCCGCGAACGAGGAGAACGTGACGAAGCCGTTCGAGAAGACGCGGACGCCGGTGCGCTCGGTGCCGTAGAACGGGAAGGCGAAGGGGAGCGCCACGTCGGCGTAGCCCTCGTCCTCGGCGGGCAGCCCGCTGGTGGGCGTGAAGCGGAGCACCGCCGCGGTGCCAGAGATGTCCTGGAAGCCGACGGCCGGGCCGCCCGGCGTGGCCGAGTCGGCCCAGGTGTAGCCGAAGCCGTCGGACCCGTTGAACGGCGCGGGCGCGGCGGCGCGGCGGGTGGCCTCGAGGACCCCGGCGCTGAAGCTGAGCGACCGTGCCCCGGCGGCGGCGACGTTCGAGAGCGTGAGGGTCGCCGTCGCGCTTCCGCCCGAGGCGACGGCGGCCGACACCGAGGCCGCGCTGAGCGACGCCTCCGGCGGTGGGCCGGGTTCGGCAAAGTCCTCCGTCTCGTCGCCCGTCACGTCCGCGGACCCCTGGTCGGCCCCGATGCCGAGGCCGCGGCGGGCGAAGGCGCGCCACAGGTCGGCGCGGTGGGCACCGCCGTAGAGCACCTCGTCGGCGGCCAGGACCGCGTCGCGGGCGTCGACGAAGCCGGGCCGGCACGGCTGCATCTTCATCGCCTCGGTGACGAGGCTGAGCATGACCTGGTTGCCGGCGGTGCCGTCGGCGTCGCGGAGGTCCGGGCTGAAGCCGTAGCGACCGATCAGCTCCCACGTCGCCTCCCAGAGGACGGTGGCCCAGACGTAGCCGACGCCGTGGGGAACGGCCTGGCCGCCGAGGTCGCCGTAGGTCGCGTCGTTGACGGCGAAGCTCGTCGAGTAGGGCGTCGGGCGGAGGCCGGGGCCGGTCGCCGGCTGGCCCTTGGCGTAGGTCCCGATGCCGCGCCCGTCGGTCCCGGCGTCGTCGGCGTCGAGCGTGAGCATCAGCGCGTAGTAGTCGCTCCAGCCCTCACCGGGCTGCTCCCGGTTGACGAGGCAGGCCGTGGCGCTCGGGCCGCCGGTGAGCCGGTTCGAGAGGCCGTGGACGTACTCGTGGACGATGAGGCCGTTGTCGAGGTCGCCGTCGCGCGCGGGGTGGGACCAGAGGTGCATTTGCATCCGCGGCCGTTGGCCGTCGGCCGGCGTGTAGAAGGTGGCGTTGTTCGTGCCGCCGCCGTCCTGCGCCTCGGCCCGGACGTCGTCGCCGCCGGCCCCGCCGTGGCCGTAGTTGTTCGCCTGGAAGTTGCCGGCGGCCTCGTCGAAGCCGTAGCGGTAGAGCACGTCGTGGAGGAGGTTGGTCCAGTAGAAGAGGTTCGTGACGGCGGCCTCGGCGTAGGCCGAGGGCGATTGCTCGAGGTCGAGGGGGAAGTCGAAGGCGAGGGCGGCCCCGCCGTCGGGCGACTCGCCGGCCTCCGGAGTGCCGTCGGCGTCGGCGTCGCGGTAGGCGTGGACGTTGTTGCCGCGCGTGGTGGTGAACTCCGCGCCGGGTGCGCCGTCGGTGTCGTGCCAGCCGAAGGGCGAGGCCGCCGGGTCCGCCGGGCCGGCCACGAGCGCGCGGCTCCCGTGGCCCGGCGACTCGACCGGGAAGGGATAGACGCGGTACCGGCCGCCGGGACCGGAAGCCGCGGACGGATGCCTCACCGATTCGGGCGAGCGCTCCGACCGCCCGAGGTCGGGCGCGTCGCCGTGCCCGAAGGCGTCGTGCCCGAAGGCGTCGTGCCCGAAGGCGTCGTGGACGACGAGGTCGTGGCGGGCCAGCTCGGCTCCGGTGGCGGCGTCTAGGTAGGTGAGCCAGAAGTGCTGCCGGTCCTCGGTGTAGAGGCCGACCTCCCACGCCTGCCGGAGGGCGCTCCGGCCCTCGGGTCCGCGCTCGTCGGGACCACCCGTGGCGGGGTGATAGACGAGGCGCGCCGCGACCGGCTCGGCGGCGAGGCCCAGCGCGGAGAAGCTCGTCGCGCGCGCCGGGCCGGGCTGCGCGTTCGCCACCAGCATCCCGTCGGGCGCGGCGACCCCGGCGAGGTCGGCCGCGCGCAGCACGGCGGCCTGTGCCGTGAGGTGAGCCTGCCGCAACGTGGCTCGCTTTTCGAGATCAGACAGCGGTGCCCCAGCCGTGTGAACGGCACGCCCGTGGCGGTCCACGCTCACCGTGACCTCGGAGCCGATCACGTCGAGGCCGTCGAGGCGCTGCCGGAGGTAGACGTGCGAGGCCCCGCTGCGGCGGCTGACGGTGGCATCGGTGACGGCGAGGTGCTCGGTGTCGGCCGCGCTGAGTCCGAGCGCCGGGGCCTGCTGCCGCAGGTGGCGCACCGCGTCGCCCGTCCGGGCGGGCTGCGCCGGGGCGGGCGCGGTCAGGGAAAGGAGAACGGCGAGGGCGAAGCAGGACCGCAGGAGGGGCGAAGGCATGGGCGAGCTACCAAGTCAGGTGAGGCTGAGTCGGTCGCGGAAAGGCAACCCCCGTGCGCCGCCCGTCCCATCCGCAATGGCGCAAACGACAGGAACTGAGGGATTACAGCGCCTCCCTCCTGCCCGCCTGCCCCGGCTCGGCCGAAACGCTCCGTCTCATCGTGCGACCGCTGCGTCTCATACCAGGTGCGGCTAGACCGGGTAGGTCTGCCCTCGGCCTCGGCCGGTAGTCGTAGGGACACGATGCATCGTGTCCGGCTCCGTGGCACGTCTGCGCGGACACGGCACGCCGTGTCCCTACGGCCAGGGTGATTCGGATCAACCGGATTTGGTGTTAGCCCGCCCGCCTCGAAAGGGCGCGCCCCGGCCACCGCGAGGGCAGCCGGGGCGCACCGACCCGTGGGCAGCTTCCGTCACCGCAGGCGCGTCACCGTCCGCACCTGCACCGCGCTGCCGGCCTCGAGCCGCACCAGGTACACCCCGCTCGGCAGCGCTGAGGCGTCGAAGGTGGCCTCGTGCGCTCCGGCCTCGGCCGGGCCGTCGGCGAGCACGGCGACCTCGCGCCCGAGCACGTCGTAGACCGCGAGGCGCACCCGGCCGGCCTCGGCGAGGCCGTAGCGCAGCGTCGTGCGCTCGGCGAACGGCGTCGGGAAGGCGGCGAGCGCGAGCGGCGCGGCGGCCTCGGCGCGTGCCGCCAGTGCCTCGCCACCCTCGATGGTGAAGTCAAAGCTTTCGGCCTGCCACTCCGCCGCGCCGGAGGCCTCGGTGGAGCCGGCCTGCTTCCGAATCGTGAAGCGCGCCGCGTCGGTCGGCCCGTTGGGGTAGTCGCCGACGTTGACCACCCCCGTGCTCACGCCGGCCGGGGCGCGGCCCGGCACGTTCAGCGTCACCCGGCCCGTGCCGCTCGCCCCGGCCGGCAGCGTCAGGGTGCGCGGCCCGAACGCGGTGCCGATCTCCGCGCCGTTCGAGAGGTCCGCCGACAGCCACACGTCAACGGTCTGCGCCGTCCCGGTGGTGTTGGTGAGCGTCACGTCGAACGAGAACGAGCCGCCGCCGGACGGGATCACGACCGGCGCGCCGACGGGTGCCGCCGCGACCGCCACGGCGGTGGCGCAGTCGAAGCGCAGAATCTCGCCGTCGTTGAGGTCGGCGACGTAGACGTCGCCCTGCTCGTCCTGGCCGAAGGTCGAGACTGAGGCCTCGGCGCTGATCACGTCGTTATCGGCGGTCTGCCCGTCGTAGGTGAGCGTCCAGAAGTTGCGCGTGATGTAGTCGC
This sequence comes from Rhodothermales bacterium, assembly GCA_038232975.1. Lineage (GTDB taxonomy): Bacteria > Bacteroidota > Rhodothermia > Rhodothermales > JANQRZ01 > JANQRZ01. Next base: position 4,937 of record JBBSMV010000115.1, on the reverse strand, counting down.
CGTAGACGTACTTGCCGCGGAGGGCGGCGCACGACGGTCCGGTGTAGACGTAGCCGCCGATGAGCGAGAAGGCCCCCTGGTTGGAGAAGAAGTCGTGCGGGTGCTCGTAGATCGGGAACGCGAAGCCGTCCGGGGTGCACGGGCCGTCGAAGCAGAGGGTGCCCTCGTAGGTGTTCCAGCCGTAGTTGCCGCCGGCCTCGATGAGGTCCACCTCCTCGCGCCGGTTCTGGCCGACGTCGCCGAGCCAGAGGCGGCCGTCGGGGCCGAAGCTGAAGCGGAAGGGGTTGCGCAGGCCGTAGGCGTAGGTCTCGTCGCAGGCCCCGCCGGGGCCGTTGACGAACGGGTTGCCGGGCGGGACCCGCGCCGCGCCGGTGCCGGCGGCGCAGTCGAGCGGGAGGCCGCCGCCGCGCACGTCGAGCCGGAGGAGACCGCCGAGGAGCGTCCCGAGGTTCTGCCCGTTGCCCTGCGGGTCGCCGCCCGAGCCGCCGTCGCCGAGGGCGACGTAGAGGTAGCCGTCCGGCCCGAACTGGAGCTGCCCGGCGTTGTGGTTGCTGAAGGGCTGGTTCACCGTGAGCAGGATCACCTCGCTGTTCGGGTCGGCGACGTTCGGGTCGGCCGTCACCTGGAAGCGGGCGATCACGGTGCGCAGCGGGTTGGGGGCCGTGTAGTTGACGTAGAAGTACCCGTTCTGCGCGTAGCTCGGGTCGAAGGCGAGGCCGAGCAGGCCGGTCTCGCCGCCGGAGGTGACGCGCGCGTCAATGTCGAGGAAGACCGGGCTGGCGCTCGCTGCCGGGTCGTTCTCGACGACGCGGATGACGCCGCGCTGCTCAACGACGAAGAGCCGGTTCGAGCCGTCGTCCGGGGCCTGGATGTCGACCGGCGCGGAGAAGCTCAGGTTGGGAAACGCGTTCTCGAGCGGCTGCGCCGACGCGGGGCCGGCGAGCGCGAGGAAGAGGAAAGCGAAGAGGAAGCGCATGGGACTGCAGTGGTGGGGTGGAGGGGAATGGGCTTGCCGTAGTGAGCAGCCTGGGCCGAACATACACCCAGTCACTACCCGTCCCGAACCCCACTCCCAACTAACCTCTCCCAGTCACCGCCTACCCCTCAGCGAAGCGGGAGAGGGGCCGCGCGCGGATCAGCCGCACGGCCGCCGCGCCGGCCCCGACGCCGAGCGCGGCGGCGAGCCAAAGCACGAGGTCGGGAGCGCTGGCGACTACCGGCCCCCAGCCGACACCGAACACGGCGGGCACGGCGACGGCTACCACGAACGGCATCAGCACGTCCAGCGCGAGCCGACCTCGGCGGGCGTGCCACCGGGCGCGGGCGGCGGGGTCTCGCGCCTCTCGGCGGAGGCGGAGCAGGCTGCGGGCGGTCCACCGCGCCCACAGGAGGGCGGCCAGCCCGACCAGCCCGTGCCGCCAGCGGACAGAGAAACCTGTCTCGGCCGGCTCCCGCCCGGCGAGCACCGCGACAGCCCCCTCCTGCACTGCCCGAATGGCACTGCCGCCGAGCCGGCTGTTGGCGTTCGTCAGCACCACCACGCCCACGGCCGGCTCCGCCGCGAGGGAATCGTCGGTGAGGGCGACGAAGGCGTTCCAGTTGGGGAGCGAGCCGCCGTGCCAGGTGGCGGGCACGTCCTCCACCGCGCCCCGAATCCAGCCGCGCGCGTAGAACCCCGAGTCCGGCGGTGTCGTCGTAGCGCGGGCCGACGTGCCGGAGAGAAACCGGCCGCCGCCAGGCATCGCCCCGCCGCGCTGAAGCATGGCGAGCACGCGGGCCAGTCCCTCGGCCGAGGCCCAGAGGTGCCCGCTCGGCCGGTTGTCGGCGGGGTAGTCCAGGCCGGCCGGCACCGCCGCGCCGAACCAGAACCGATACCCCTCGGCGCGGCCGGGCGGCGCGCTCCCGCTCGGCATCCCGAGTGGCGCGAAGACGAGCGTGTCCAGCGCCTGCTCGAACGGGAGGTCGGTTACCACCTCGACGATCCGGCCCAGCACGGCGTAGTTCACGTTAGCGTACCGGAACGCCTCACCCGGCGGCCCCTCCGGCCGGACCTCGCCCAGCCGCCGCACGCGCTCGGCGAGTGACTGGCCGGCGCGCGTCGTTGCGTAGCTGATGTTCTGGGTAAGCCCGCTCCGCTGCGTGAGGAGGTCGCGCACCGTCAGCCGCGAAGCCACGGCGGTATCGGCGAGCGCAAAGTCCGGGAGGTAGCGCCGCACCGGGGCCTCGGGGTCGAGCCGCCCGGCGTCGGCGAGCCGGCTGACGGCGAGGGCGGTGAGGCCCTTGCTCACCGAGCCGAGCATGAGCGGGGTGTCCGCCCGCATCGGCACACCCGGCGCTGCTTCGCCGAAGCCCCGCGCGTGGACGACCTCACCGTTCCGGACGACGGCGACGGCGAGGCCGGGCAGCCCGTGCCGCTCGCGCTCGGCGTCGAGGTAAGCATCGAGCCGGTCCAGGGGAAGGGCAGGCTGGGCCAGCGTGGGAGCCGCGAGGAGGGTGAGCAGGGCCAGGCGGAGCGTCAGGGATAGCATCATGGCCGGACGGTACGACCGCGCATTCTCTGAGATGCACGCCGACCGACGACGACAGGTTTTCGATGAGGGCGTCGCCGAAGGCGCTCGTCTTGAGCAGCGTCGCCCCCTCCATCAGCCGCTCGAAGTCGTAGGTCACGCGCTCCTGGCCGATGGTTTTGCCCATCGACGAGAGGATCAACGGACGAGCGTGAGGCGGCGGGTCTGGACGTGGCCGGGTGCCGTCATCCGCACGCCATAGACGCCGCTGTCGAGGCGCGAGGCATCGAACCGTGCCTAGTAGCGGCCCGGCTCCTGCGCCTCGTCCACGAGCAGCGCAACCGGCAGCCACGCCGGCTTACGGATCGATATGTTCCCAGCGTTCGGCTTCCACAAAGGGCCGAAGGTGCTCCGGGTTGGTGGTGGCGACCACCGCCGAGAGTTCCTCCGGCAGGCCCTGCGCCTGTGCACAGAGAATCATGTCCACATCGAGCGACCGGTCGTCGGCCGTCTTGCGCCCAGTGCGCCGGGCCTCGCCCCAGAGCCTCGCCGCCTGCCGCATCGCTGCCGTGGTGAGCGGCAGGTACGTCAGCACGTCGTGGAGTGCGTCGAGCCGCTGCGCGTAGCGCGTCATCTGCCGGTGCTCATAGACGCGCCTCGTTTCATAGTCTACGATCTCCGGCAGCACCACCTGACTACCGGCGGCGAGATGTTCGCTCAGCCAGACGACGCACGAGCGCGATTCGGAGCTGCCCTTCGCCGAGCACAGCAGCCCGAGGACCCCACTGTCGAGCACGACGATCATGCCCGGAGGCGTTCGATCTCCTCCACGAGGGCCTCATAGGCCCGGCGGTCCTCGTCCGCGTCGCCGTTCTCAGTCCACCCGTCGAGCAGCGCGATGGCGCGGCGGGGCTTCGTAGAGCCGACGGTGCCGGGCAGCTTCACCTGGTTCGACGGAGGGGCGGGGACCGTCGGTGCGCGCCGCGCCGAGCGCTGCGCCCTCGGTTTGTTGCTCGTCTGGTCGTCTGTGCTCACGTCTGGTCGTCTGTGCTCATCGGTGGGTCTGTCTGGTCGGACGTGGTACGAGCCGTGCTTCTGTTCGGTTCGGTGCCGGTAGGCCGCGTGCGAGGTGATGCTACCGGACGAGCGTGAGGCGGCGGGTCTCAACGTGGTCGGGCGTCGTCATCCGCACGACGTAGACGCCGCTGGCGAAGAGCGATGCGTCGAAGGTGGTATGGTAGTGCCCCGGCTCTTGCTGCTCGTCTACGAGCAGGGTTGCGGTGGCTAGCGGAGGATAGTGAGTTTCCGAGCCTCTACGGTACCGGCGGTCTCGAACACGATGAGGTACAGTCCCGACGGCAGGCGGTTCGCATCCAAACGAGCGGTGTGGCTGCCCGCCGGAGTCTCCCTGTTGACGAGTACGGCCACTTCGCGCCCGAGAAGATCGATCACGCGGAGGCGGACTTGCTGCGGCTTGCGGAGGGCAAATGGAACGGTAACAGTTCGAGAAGCAGGGTTAGGGTAGGGCGTGCCCAAGCCGAGTCTTCGCTCGCCCTCCTCTGCTGAGCCTGGTTCGTTTGCCACCGGCGGTGGGGACGGGAGCACGACGACGTTTACTTCAGCTATCTGCCCTTCGTAGTTCACCTCGACGGTCGTCTCTCCCTCGCTTACACCCACGACTTCGCCTTCGGAAGTAGTACCGGCCACGCTCTCATCGGAGACGGAGTAGGTGACCCCTGGAAGACTCGGCATCGGTAGGTACCTGTGCGTAGGCCGCAGAGAGGCAATAATAAAGAAAGAGAAGGATGCCACTTCCCGCCCGAAGCAAAGGGCGGCTCTGTCGTCCGCTGTAAACAAGGGCGGCGAACGAAATAACTAGGCGCTGCAAGCGTGGACACATAGGGCTGGCCCTCTAGCTATCAAGTTAGGAAGCAGTGGAGTGACCACCGGCATCTGTATGGAATTGATTTGGTCGAGCTTCTGGTAGCAAGGATTTCTCAGCGCGGTGATCGGAACTGGTACCGGCGCGCCTCCGGCTCTTCTCGGTCGTGCTCGCATTCTGCCGCCTCTACCGCTTTTGGAATCGAGACCAACTCCGGGGAAGGCTGAACTCGCTGAGGTGGAGGAGACTGGACAGACTCGCTTCCGGCGAAAGCCGACGAGGGCGTGAGCAGGAGTGCGACCGCGAGGGCCAGACAGCAGGGTCCGATGCGCATAGGGTCCTCCGTTTGAGCGGTGAGCCGTCCGTCTCGTGAGCGCCCCGCGCCGCCCTCGCAGGCGGAGCGCTCTCGTCAAGATCAATCAATCCAGAAGCCAACATAGACAGAAACCGCCGGGCGCGCAACCCCACCGGCGCTTTTTGTCGCGGCGGAGCCGGAATCTTCGGATGCTGCCGGGTCGCAGACCTCGCTGTCTTCTGCCTTCGTCTCC